>CAZNDM010000068.1:0-7810 GCA_964571845.1 uncultured bacterium
ATCCCTTTCCCGCTTTGTGGGGAAACACTCTCAAACCCCTCCCCCAAAGCTTTGCTTTGGGGGAGGATTAAGGAGGGGGTAGAAAGAGCAAATTTGACAGAGAAAAGTGGAGGGAGCTTTTGCCACCCTCCCCTTAATCCCCTCCCGCAAGCGGGAGGGGAGATGGTGGATCCTCCCGCTTCGCGGGAGGGGAGATGGTGGATTATCACGCTATGCGGGAGGGAAGGGTGTCGGTGGATCCCTCTGCTGTGCGGGAGGGGAGGTTGAAAGTACCCCCTCCTTCTGTACTGGAAGTTGGAAGTGAACTTGATCAGCTGAACAGATGCGCCAGGATCATCTTCCCTTACTGCTGTACGAGAAGTTGGAAGTGAATCCTCCCGCAAGTGAGAGAGAAGGCGATATGGGATTCTCTCCAGGCATGCGGGAGGGGAGGTTGTCGGTTTATTCCCACAAGTGGGAGGAGATACTGCGGGTGGATCTTCCCGCCAAAACGAAAAATAAAGAGGTTCTTACGCAAAGTGAAAATGATCGCCGGTAAGATTTTTTTTGAACAGCCTCGCTGGCTTGACTGAACAGGGGATTTTTATTAAGATAATAGTGATTGGTCGGGGCGTAGCGCAGCCCGGTTAGCGCACCAGCATGGGGGGCTGGGGGTCGGTGGTTCAAATCCACTCGCCCCGACCATTTTTTCTTATGAATATCCTTATCGCTATTCCCGCCTATAACGAAGAAGGTCGCATCTCCAGATTACTCGAAATACTCACAAAAAAATACCCCCCCAAAGATATTCTCGTAATTGACGATGGATCTTTGGACAGGACTTTTGACGAAGCTGCGTCCTTTGGTGTTAATGTCATCCGTAACCAGCCAAATCTTGGGAAAGGGGAATCACTAAAAAAAGCCTTCAAATACGCTTTAAAACATGGATACGACGCTGTTCTGACTATGGACGCTGACCTACAGCATGATCCGGATGATATACCCGGATTTATAAAAAAGTTTCAGGAAGGATGTGATCTTGTTATTGGCTCACGATGGAGAGAGCTCCACAAAATGCCTTTTTTGAACTACATCTCAAACAGATTAACAACGATGGTACTCTCCCTTCTGGCAAATAAGAGACTACCGGATACACAGAGTGGATTCAGACTCCACTCGAGGAGAGTTGCGGAACTGGATTTTACTTTTTCAAGATACGATTTCGAATCCGAAGTGGTCATAAAAGCTGCTATTAAAGGCTTTAAAATCTGTTCAACGCCCATAAAAACCATATATGGCACAGGCGAAAGCTCAATAGACAAGGTCAGAGACACTTTGAGATTCATAAGACTTACATTAAAATTCATGTGGCGATGAGTCAAAGATTGATTCTGATTTCCAACGATGACGGGGTCCAGAGTCCCGGAATTTTAAAACTCAGAGAAGCAGTAAGTCATCTTGGTAAGGTTTTCATTGTAGCACCTGACAAAGAAAGAAGTGGTGCAAGTCATTCCATAACACTCAGAAAACCCATCAAAGTTGAGGAAATTGACGAGAATGTATTTTCAGTAACCGGAACACCGGCAGATTGCATTCTTCTCGGCATTTTTGAGCTTTTGCCGGGAAAGCCGGATCTCGTGCTTTCAGGAATAAATAAGGGTTACAACCTTGGAGAGGATGTTTTTTATTCGGGTACCGTCGCAGCAGCAAGAGAAGGGGCTATCTATGGTATCCCATCAGTCGCAATTTCACTTGGGAACTCATCCACAGACACCTACTACTGGGATACCGCTGTCTATTTTACCCGGGTTATACTTGACGAGATATTCAGAATCCGCCTTGACTTTGGTTTGATAAATATAAACATACCCAATAAGCCAAGGGATCGGATAAAAGGAGTCAGGATCGTTCGGCTTGGAAGAAGGAGTTATCAGGACCCGGTGGAGAAAAAAGAAGACAATGTTTACTACATAGGTGGGGAACCGTTGTGGAAAAAGGAACCGGGGACAGATCTCAAAGCAGTGTCAGAGGATTTTATTTCTCTCACTCCCTTAAACACGGATTTAACTGATTATGATGAGCTTAAAAGACTCCAGTGGGAACTCATATTCTGAAGAAAGAAGGGAGATGGTCGAAACTCAGATCATCGCCCGGGGTGTAAGCGACAGAAAAGTGATAGAGGCATTTTTGAATATCCCCCGTCATCTGTTTGTTCCACCGGAGTACCGCGATCAAGCTTACCGGGATTACCCTCTTCCCATAGGTTATGGACAGACGATCTCACAGCCGTACATGGTTGCTGTCATGACCGAGCTTCTGGAGCTTGATAACAATCACAAGGTGCTTGAAATAGGGACAGGTTCAGGTTACCAGACTGCTATTCTCGCCTGGATAGCAAAGGAGGTTTATACAGTTGAGAAGATCCCCGAGCTCTCCGCGCGTGCACAAAAGATTCTTGGAAAGCTGGGATTTAAGAATGTTCACTTCAAGGTAGGAGACGGCTCACTTGGCTGGCCCGAACACGCCCCTTATGACAGGATAATCGTTACAGCCGCAGCCCCTTACATTCCACCACCTCTTGTTGAACAGCTGAAGGATGGGGGAATTATTGTTATTCCCGTGGGCGATCGGAATTCACAGATGCTCGTCCGCGGTGTCAAAACTGATGGAACACTGAAAACCGAGGAGCTTTTCCCCTGCGCTTTTGTTCCTCTTAAAGGTGAATACGGCTTTTAATACTCCTCTTCCTCGAATTCGTCGTAATAGTCGTCATAATCCTCAGGCTCGAGCTCAAGTTCAAGGAGCTCAGCCTCAAGAGAAGAAAGGGTTTCACCATAGTCTCTGAAAAAGTTCTCAAGATCGTTTGCGCTTATCTCCCCACTCCTTGCAGACTCTACGGTATCGTCTATATCCTGCCTTAATTTCAGGAGCTTTCTCTGAATCTTCTCAAGTGTTGTTCTCAAGCCCGGGTCTTCAATTTCTGTTTTGAGGTCCTCAGCCCTGGATAACAGCTCTCCAATAGCCTCGTGCCACCCCTCTGTAAAGTCAGTTACACTCTCCCAGATACCAAGAATTTCCTCATCGCTCAAACCCCTTATCATCAGTAAACCTCCTTTTTGATGGTTCTTTAATATAATCACACCCATACATCAGGTCAATATTAAGTTCATTAAAAATTATGCGCACATATAGCCTGCCAAATCTCCCATAAACGAAACTCAAAAAACGGAATTGTATCTCACATTGAAAAAGGGGCAAAAAGCAAGGGAAAGATTGACCAGGGTAAAATGTTTTTTCGAACAACCTCCCATAAAGTTTGACACATTTACACCTGCAAATTACCATTTTCCATCACCATGGATTTGAAAAAACTCGAAAATCTCCAGAAAAGAATCCACAGAGGCTTGATCTTGACTCCATTTAGAGAGGAGGTAAAGTATGTGGCGGGATGTGATGCATCCTTTCCGGATGGAAAAACACTTGGAATTTGCGTACTCCTCACTTATCCGGATTTCAAGGTCCAGGAGATCTCATTCTCCCTACTTAAAACACATTTCCCCTACATTCCCACATTTCTCTCATTCAGAGAGCTTCCCGCCCTCCTCCATGCATATCGTAATCTGAAAATAAAACCCGATCTAATACTGGTTGATGGACAGGGAATCGCACACCCACGGGGCCTTGGAATAGCTTCCCACATGGGACTTATCATTAAAAAACCAACAGTCGGTGTGGCAAAATCCCGATTATTTGGCAACTACGACGAGGAGCCTTCTCCTGAAAGAGGAGATTATGTATTTTTGAAAAACGGTCAAGACGTGATAGGGGCAGTTGTTAGAACAAGATCAAATGTCAAACCCGTATTTGTCTCTCCAGGCAATTTAATAACAACGGAAGATGCTGTTGAGTGGACAATCAGACTCTCAGCTGGATACAGACTACCTGAGCCAGTCAGAATTGCGGATAGGATCTCCAAAACTCTACTGAAATAGCATAAAATTAAACTTCGCATGTACTATCAGAGAAAAGAGTACAAAATAGGCATAAGATCACTTATAGCCTTTTTGCTGACCGTGTTCTTATTTGACGGTCTTGTCAGGTTTATAGCAGATTTTCTCGGTCTTTACATCCTGAACGCATGGAAAGACTTGTTGATTGTCCTCTTTATCCTCTTTGCCATAGCCCTGATCTGGATTGTTACAAGAAAGTTCTATCTCACGCTCTGGGATATTCTCTTTTTAACTCTGATGGTTTACTCCATACCAGTGGGTATTGCAGATCATGGAATTATCCAGACTGTCTGGGGAGTAAAAATCTTTTTCCTGCCAGTAATTTTTTATATTTTTCTTTTTAATCTCACGCCAGTAATCAAGGACGATACTCTGGTCAATAGATTCCTGGTTGCTGTAATGGTTCTTTCAATCCCCATAATATTTTTCGGGATCATACAGTACCTTACCCACTTTCTCGTTTTCAAAGCCGTGGCGCCTGTGACATTGGGTAAACTTTCATTCATTAAGATTTCGTACATTTCAAAATCAGTCAGGGCAATTGGAACATTCAGAAGTCCATTCGCCTTTGGGGATTTCAGCTCCTGGATCGTGATTTTCAGTATGGGTTTTCTTCTTAAATCAAAAAAAATTTCAACAAAATTTATCTTCTTCCTCCTCATCATTCTCGGTTTTCTCGGTGTTTACACCTCAACGAGCAGAACATCCATGCTTGTGGCTGTTTACGGAATCACTGCTCTACTCATCCTCAAATATTTGCGTGCCTATCCTCTTCAGATGAGGTCGATTTTATTACTGATCACTGTTTTCTTCCCTTTCTTGATACTCGTAGTTGCAATTTTTGGGCTGGGGAAACATGG
Source organism: uncultured bacterium (assembly GCA_964571845.1). GTDB lineage: Bacteria > Hydrothermota > Hydrothermia > B15-G9 > WFZT01 > WFZT01. The sequence goes on from CAZNDM010000068.1 coordinate 4,850, forward strand.
TGGAAAACTCTTCTTTTTACTCTCAACAGAGTCCATCTTTGCCCGCTTGCTCGTGTGGTATGACGCAATTATCCAGTACCCATTTTTTAAAAATCCATTGAGTTTCCTTTTCGGATTTGGTGCAGGAGCTATAGGCACTGCGCAGAGACAGGTAGGAAGCAAATTTTACAACCCTGTTGACAACATTTTTCTTTATTTGCTGATCAATTTTGGAGTCGTTGGACTTTTCACTTTTCTATCCCTGATTCTCACACCTGTCATGCAATTCATAAGGAAAATAAAGGATTTTGAATTTGGTTGGTTTGACATCGTTGCAGTTTTAACTCTTGCGATCCTCTTTGTTGAGGGGATGTATCGAACATTTTTTGAAGGGTTTCCATTACCATACATCTTCTGGTTCTTACACTTTTTGTTCCGTTACCGACTGAGAAATGATTTACATTAATGCGAGATTTTTAACTCAAAAGCTTACGGGTGTCCAGCGGTTTGCCTTTGAGATCTCAAGAGCATTGAAAAAAATTCGAAATGACCTCGTCTTTGTGTCTCCTCCTGGAATTGTGGATCGAGGTATGGCGGATGAGATCAGTCCTGTAATTATCGGTAAGTATAGCTCGTTCATCTGGGAACAGATTGAGTTGCCACTTTATCTCCGCAGACAGGGATACCCATTAATTCTAAATTTCGGGAATACAGCGCCACTACTCTACTCTCCAAAAATTGTTACGATTCACGACCTTGCGGTTTTCCGCTATCCTGAAAGTTTTTCAAAGCTATTTACCATCTATTACAGGTTTTTGCTACCCAGGATAGCCAAAGGAGCAGTAAAAATTTTCACCGTCAGTGAATTTTCAAAAAGGGAAATTGTCAACATTCTTGGCATTAGTCCCGAAAAGGTTGAGGTGGTGAAAAACGCAGTCTCACAGGGCATCAAGTGCCTGGAAAGCTCAAAGAGGGAAAATTTTATTCTTACCGTATCCTCACTGGATCCACGCAAGAATCTACTCCGCCTTATCAAAGCATTCGAGGCAGGACACTTTCGTGATGTCAAACTTGTCATCGCAGGTGCTTCTTCGGGAGTATTCAAAAAATTGGGAATAAAGGGGGCATCCAACATTGAATTGCTTGGTCATGTTAACGATTGCAGGCTCTCCGAACTTTACTCAAAGGCAATGGTTTTTGTTTATCCATCGATCTATGAGGGTTTTGGCATACCACCGCTCGAAGCCATGAAATGCGGGTGTCCGGTCATAGTTTCGGACATACCACCTCACAGAGAGGTTTGCGGGGATGCAGCTTATTATGTTGATCCATACAGTATCGAGAGCATCAAAAAAGGAATATCAAAGGTGCTGAATGATTCAGCTTTAAGAGAATCGTTGATAAAAAAAGGTCACGAAAGAGTTAAAAAATTCTCCTGGGAAAAATCTGCACAAAAGATATCCGGGATCATAGATTCAGTTTTTAACGCTCGATAGTTTGGCTTTGACATAAGATGCTCTAAACTTGTCCCTTTCTTCAGGTGTAAGATCTTTGCCAATCAGTTTCTGGATGTGGACAGGTTGTGAGTAAAAAAGCAGTTCGTTAAATGTTTTTACAGGATAATCGAGGATAAAGCCGTAGGCGAGTCCAAGTCTCAAAGATGAGAAATGATCTGCTGCTTCTTTAAAACTCAAAAGTCTCGCATTCTGCAGTATGGCGAGGGATCTAAAGGTCTTATCCTCGACGAGGTCCTTCATTTTTGAATAAATCTCTTCCCGTGCCTGTTTCTCGAGCTCAACCACAGAGTTGATCACTTCCTTAAATTTCTCAAGGAGCTCCTCTTCTGTAACTCCAAGCGTTAATGTACTGGATATCTGGAAGATGTTGCCGATGATGTCGCTTCCTTCTCCGTATAGTCCTCTTATATTTGCCCTCACAAGGTTCAGGTTTTCAATGAGAGATTTGAGCTCCTTGTTGATTATGATACCCGGTATATGCATCAGGACAGAGATCCTTATTCCAAGGCCAACATTCGTGGGGCATGAAGTCAAAAAGCCGAAAGGTTCCATGAATGCGTATTCGAGTACATCACCGAGCTTTTCCTCAATCTCAATAGCTTTCTTAAATGCTTCGTCCGGATTATAACCGGGGTATATCACGGAGATTCTGATGTGATCTTCCTCATTAATCATGACATTTACACTCTCGTCCTTTGAAAAATACACAGCACGACCGACAGGATCCTTTGTGAGATCAAATGTTGCAAGGTGTCGTTCAACGAGGAATCTTTTATCCATATCGGATAGCTCTTCCATGCTGAGAAACACAGGGTCGTCGATCAGTTTCAAATTGTCCAGTGCTTCTCTAACAATAGATAGGATCTCCATTCTATCAGATTCTTTTGCTTTCAGGTTAAAAGGATACTTTCTTAGATTTCGGGCAATTCGCACCCTTGTGGAGAGCACCATTTCCGGGAATTTCCCCTCTCCACTCAGCCAGAAAGGTGGTTTTTCAATCAGAGTTTGAAGGTCTATTCTGTGTGATTCTCTCATTTAATTCCTTTATTTTGTCCCTCAATTTTGCTGCCTTCTCAAAATCCTCATTTTCAACTGCCTGTCTCAATTCCTTCTCAAGCAGTAGTTTTTCCTCGATTATGCTTTCAGTTTTCAATCCAGACTTCTTGTAGGCTCTTCCTCTGTACTCGTAAGTGCCGTGGAGCTTTCGCAAATACCCCTGGAGGTTTTCGAAAAAAGCTTCATAACAGTACGCACATCCAAACTTGCCTGTCCGCTTGAAATAGTCCCAGGTCATCCCGCAGTGCTTGCAGTGTAGATTTTTTTTCTCCTCGTAGGATCTCTGGAACATTCCCTTGATTGTGGATGGTTTGATATTAAAAATGGGGTCGACCTTCTTTTTTTTCTTTTCGCGCGGGAGACCGAGAGACGCCTTTTCAGCACATACATCACATAGATGCTTTACCAC
>CAZNDM010000069.1:0-20460 GCA_964571845.1 uncultured bacterium
ACAGATTAGCAAAAGCTTCACCGATTTTCTGAATATCCAGTCTATCATATATACTTTTATCTTCAACAACCAGTATAATGTAATTTTCATAAGATTTCATTATATTGGGGTTACTTAGTATTAATATTGTCCATGGAAAATGAGTTGCAAGACAAGGAAGATTTTCAAGACCAAAATAAGACATGATCACATCAAGAGCACTTGAATCTCTGAATGTTATGAATATTCTTGGCAAAGACGCTATAGCATTAGTTCCAAATAATTCATAAAAATTGTTCACTATGTGACAATGAATATATTTTGGGGACCTATGAATATTTTTGGCTTTACGAGGAAGGGAATTAAAAGTAAAATATATTCCATATCCTTGACTCACTTGAAAATCCATGGTTGAATCTCCATGAATTAACCCTTTCTACCTTTTATCATTAGATTATTACTCCCCTCTCCCGTACTGATATTTAGGGTCACAATCATTCCCTGCACACAATATTACTCTACATCAAATCCTCCTATACCTATACTCCGCTGCTGTCCAGGTGATAATCCCCTCGGGATAGGTGTCCTTATACCATATCTCCTTTGGGTCTCAATCAGCTCTACATGTCTTCTCACAAAATTCTCAACCGAGTTTATTTGCTCACGTATTAAGGTTAAATCCCCCTTCAACCGGTTTATTTGGGCATTATGTTCCTCACGCGTAGATTTCACTTCTTGATATAGAGATACTAACCTTCTATTAATTTCATTTACTTGATCTTGTAAGGACACCAAACTTTCGCTAAGGCCATTGAGCTTAGACAGTATCTCGTCCCCTTTCTCCTTATTTGCATCCGATTCCCACACAACACTCCCTTCCTCGATAGCCATTATACTACCTCCTTTCCAAAGAATTTATCTTATGCGGATGAAAATTTTGAGTCTTAAGGATTTTTTCAATCTCCAGAGGGAATTTGGGAAGGTAAATAACACATTTTAAATTATTCAAATTACCAGTATTTATACAATTTACATAAATATATCTAATCATAATCATTTACTAATGGCTATAATTTTACGATCGTAAATTGAAATGTCAAGTTTTCTACTCGTAGAAGTTCGAAGATTATAATCTTATTTATAACGATGATAGAATACAATCGATAGGAGGAGTGAATAGAAAAATAGAATACAGGGAAACACAGAAAGAGAACTTTGCGTTGTTAGGAAAAATAGAAAGTTACTTCGAAATTTTCTTCAAGCCGCTTAATCAAATAAGTTCAGAATTATAAAACCTGCACGCAAACGCATATATCGTAAAAAAGTATATAAGAATTTGGGACGAGAAGAAAAACAAAAACGCAATAGAATAACGCCTATATGTTGATAGTGAACATTTTATCTAATTTGTACGGCAATATTTCAATTTTACATAGCAATTCCTCTCAGAGAATTCCCTATTTCCTAACTTTTATATGGCTTTTGTTTCAAATATTTAGTTTCAGCAAAGCCTTAAAGCTTTTCATTTGTTTCACAAAATCTTTTATTGGTCATATAGAATCCTTTGTTTTTCGTTAAAATCCTGCTAAATTTATATTCATAGGTAGATTTTTGAAATATCATAGAGGTTCTGTGACTGAGAATTTAATTCCGGACAGAAATTCTTTATATTCATAAACTGCAGCCCTTAATGGTTGTTTTTAAAGGTGATACCTCATGAGGTTCATCTATACAACATTGCTTCTCATGGCTATCAACACGATCTCTCCTGAGATTATTGGTGGACGTATTGGTATGAATCAGGCGTTTCACGCAGATGACCACCTGGATACTCTCATGATGTCAATAGACATGATGAGTCAATCAGGTGTCAGAATCTATCGTGCTCGCACGGTTTTTCCTTTCATTCATCCTGCACCTGATTCCTGGAATTTTTATCTGGCTGACATAGTAACAAACTCTTTAAACGCTCATGGAATTGAAATATTGGGAAGTCTTTCTTATGGTTACGAAAAAGGGTGGGCGGGTATGAAACCATTCTTTTCACCCGTTCCCCCATGTTCATTGCTGCTGAATTTTCCAATTGTATTTCATGGCACAAAGCCAGAAACTCTGTTTCTGCCTTTAATTGATTATCTTGAAGTCATAACTGATTCTCCTGTGCAATTTTACTATATAGAAAAGGACTTCGCTCTCCCGGATTCAAGTATTCCCGCAGGATTCGGTGCATTTGACGCCCCGATTATTCGTCCGGATTCGTCAGCCATTCCCATCGGTGATACTGTGTTTGTCAGGTATCACACAATTCAGGGCATAAACTATGTCAACGAACCAATTGTTTTCAATTCGCAGTCAGATAGCGTATTTTTCTCGCATCTCCCTTACTACAGGAGTTCAATAATAATCACATCAAGAAGGACATACACACCACCGCCTGCCTCACCTTTACCTGATTACGAAATATCATATGAAGGGCAACTAACGGTTATCAGGAGAACATCTGTCAGTCGGATTCCTGATGGGGACACTGTTTATCTCACAGCCGCCATCATGGACACACTCGCATTTCTTGAATATGTGGATTCACTTGTCTCAAGATACCACGATAAAATCCGATATTGGGAGCTCTGGAATGAGCCTGACTATGGAGGTGCATTCTGGGGAGTAAGAGCCAATCCGAGACTTTACGCTGTGCTTTATAACGCAACATATCGTAAGATTAAATCGATCGATCCTACTGCAGTCGTAATAGCAGGTAATACAACAAACTACGGGTTGTGGTTTCTTCAACAACTTGCGTCGCACATTGCACCTGACTGTGTGCCAGAGGGAGTAGGATTTCACCCGTATCGAAGTTACCCCGAAGATCAGCTACTCCCAGACATGATGGCACTTGAAGAGTGGATTGAGAGCGTTGCAGGGCACCAAATTCCGTTATGGCTTACAGAATTTGGCTGGTCAACACACAACGATGTGGACTCATTAACACAGGCAAATTATCTCGTAAGAACCTATGTTCAATTGTTTTCACTACCATTTGTGAGAGGCTCCTTCTGGTTCTACTTTCGGGATCCTGAACAATTCACTTTTGGCCGTGAAGGTGGGTTTGGTATTGTTCGCTACGATCTTACACCCAAACCAGCTTTTTTCGCATTTTCGAATATGACACATCTGCTTGCAGAAAGCCGGTTCAGCCAAAAAATAGAATTCGGTGATCCCATGATACAATGTTTTGAATTTATCAAACCAGATTCTCGAATCCGATGTATATGGAGAGTGGAAGGGCAGGCGTTGGTATCACTCCCTGTCATTGGTGATTCCCTGAAAATTATCGATATTTTTGGAAACAACTCGACTATCCCTACAGATTCAAACGAATTCCCTATTATTGTTTCTCCTCAACCTCTCTACATTGTGGACAGTTTCGTGGTAAATAACATCAGCGAGCCGGGTGCTCCGGAAACATGCGGAGAAGGCCTTGAAGTATATCCGAGCAAAGGAAATGTACGGATAATTTTGAGAATCTCAGCTCCTCAAGATGTATCGCTGAAAATCTTCAGTGTTTCTGGAGCCATGGTCAGAGAAATTGTTAAAGGCAGATTCAATCCAGGCGAATATGAGTTTTTCTGGAACGGAAAGGATGAGAGAGGTAAACGAGTCTCAGAAGGCATTTATTTTTGTTTCTTAAAAGGAAGCAAGGCTGTGTCAAAACGCAAATTTGTTTTTATCAAATAGACTCTGAACACCGTAAAACTGCTATCAGGAATAACTCAAAAACCTCAGAGCATTCAAAAATATTGTGTTATTCCCCCTACACTTTACGGAAATACTCTCCACTTTTCCATCTCTACTTACACATGCACAATCTCCGGTCCTCCATCCTACTTTACGAGAAGGAATGACACATACACTACCTCCCACAATCTTCATACGCAGAGAAGTGTCGTGGACGACCGGAGAAGGAGCCGACGGGAAACACCTTTAAAACACTATCGTGGTGCTTCTGCATTATTGAGGAGTTAAGGAACAAAATCTCGGTTTTTCTTCAGGATAATTTTTTTCTTTACCCAAAAGCCTGACTAAATCAGGACTTACAAATCCTCAGGGATCAATCTGCTGCGTGAACTTCGTCAAATGATCAGCATGGCGTCGCCGTAGCTGAAGAACCGGTAGCGGAGTTTAATAGCTTCCTCGTACGCTTTCTTTATTTTCTCCCAGCCAGCAAATGCCGATACGAGCAATATCGGGGTAGAACGAGGAAGATGGAAATTTGTTATCAAAGCATCAAGAACATCGAACCTGAACCCGGGATAGATAAACAAATCCGTGTAACCCTGTGAAGGTCCTTTCCCGAGTTTCCAGGTCTCAAGAGACCTTGTAACAGTTGTTCCACAGCCAAAAATTCTTGACCCTCTCCTTTTTGCCTCTATGATCGCCTTCTGTGTCTCCTCGGGTATCTCAAAATATTCACTGTCCATTTTGTGATCCTCTACAACCTCAGTCTTTATAGGTTTGAAAGTTCCAAGACCCACATGAAGGACAACAAAATGAATCTCAACTCCTTTCTTCTTCAGGGAATCCAGGATGTGTTCCTCAAAGTGTAATCCTGCTGTGGGAGCGGCGATTGAACCCGGTACTTCAGCAAACACAGTTTGATACCTTTTCTCATCTATCTCCGTATCACTTCTGCGGATGTATGGCGGCAACGGGACATGTCCATATTTTTCAAGCACATCGAGAATATTTTCATCTATCTCAAAAATTCTTGATCCGTCTTCGAGCCTTTCGACAACTTTAGCCGGCACATCTCCCTCAAGGACGATAACTTCTCCTACTTTTGCCTTTCTGCCCGGTTTGACGAGTGCCTTAAACACATTCTCACTACGGATTTCAGTTACGAGGAGTTCTACTTTTCCACCTGTGGATGCTCTTCTTCCAAAAATACGCGCTTTTATCACTTTGCTTTTGTTTAGAACAAGGACATCACCGGGCTCGAAAAACCGAACAATGTCTCTGAATCTCAAGTGCTCAACTTTAAAAGGATCCCTCTGCAAAACAAGTAAACGAGACTCGGACCTTCTGGGAGCGGGAAACTGGGCAATTAACTCCTGCGGCAACTCAAAATCAAATTCATCTGTTCTGATCATGGGTGAATTTCTTCTCTCTGATCGAATAAACAAGATCGGGCCTGTTCGTTGAAATACCGTTGAATCCCTTCTCTATAAGTTTTTCAATCACATCGGGTCTATCCTCTGCCCAGGAGATAGAGCCAAAACCAAGATTTCCAAGATATGACAGAAACTCCCCATCGACAAGCTCATAAGGTTCTGGACTTCTCTCCTCCCAGCATGGATGAAAATAATTGGCATCCAGAGCAGACAGTATCGGCACCGGGTCAATTATGACATCTGCAAAGAGTGCCGATGTTTTTATATCGGGAGCCTTTTCTTTAACCATTCTCAATGCGTAATGATCGAAAGAGGCTATAATCGTATCCTCATCTGGATAATCGCTAAGTGTTCTGAGAAGTGGATCAACGATTTTCCTGTCTTTGATCTCTATGTAAAATTTTATCCTGCCGGAGAATCTCTCAATCACCTCTCTCAGATGAGGAATCCTGCAATTATTTTCAAGAGAAATTTCTTCAACTTCATCAAATGTCATATCCTTGAAATACTTGCCTTTCATCGCATAGTTGTGCACAACAATCACTTCACCGTCTCTTGTCCTGTTTATATCAAACTCAATATAGTCCGCACCAGCCCTAACAGCCTCTTCAAAAGATTTCAGCGTATTCTCGTAGTACAATCCCGAAAATCCCCTGTGAGCAATAATCATTGGTTCCAATTTTTCATCCTCCCATATAAATTGCAAGTAAAACGAAAAAAATCGGTATCTTGATTAAATCAAGATATCTTTTGAGTCGTTTATTATCAAGCCTCTCATTAATCCTCATCCCTATCATCAGTAGCGGGATATCCACGAGAAATACTGTTATGTACAGATACACTTTTCCATAAATTCCCAGCCAGTAGGGGACAAGTGTGAGGATTATGAGAGATCCAAGCAAAAAATGTGATAAAATTATAGATATTTTTTTGCCAATAATCAATGGCAGGGTTCTGTACCCTCCGAGAAGATCCCCTTCCATATCGTGAATATCTTTGAGAATCTCTCGATAAAGCTGGTAAAGGAAAGAAAGGGTAAAAGGGAAAATCAACGGGTAAAAGTTACCTGTTATCACTCCTCCAATAAAAAATGTCGCTGATGAAATCAATGCCACAGCAATGTTCCCGAAAACATGGAATTTTTTCAAAAACTGGTTATACATAGCGGTAAGAAGAAAAAGTATAACTGTAAAAATCAAGACCCTTGGTCCAAGGATAATAGCCGGAATAAAAATCAAGCCCAAGAGCACTATCATCAGGATGAATGCTTCTCTGTGCGAGATTCTGCCGCTCACAAGAGGTCTTTCCGGGTGTGCAACAAGATCTATTTTGAAATCCCTGACATCGTTGGAAACATTGGCAAACGCGGTTCCTGAAAAGAATATTATCGAGGCAAGCAAAATTTTTACAGGATCAGAACATCCCGAGATTGTGCATGAAAATACCACGATTAAAACGGTGAGAAGACAGTTGAAAATTCTAATAAACTTCAGCAGATCCAGTAATTTTCTCATAGTTTTTATCATTATATTGGTCTATGAAAGAATCGGAAATCATTTTGCTAAACTTCATAAATTCGCCTGTTGCCTGAAATTGTATGGTCTAAATGGGTATAGATCTACGAAAGTTGGGAAATGATTCTGGGAAATAGATTTTGGTGTTTTTCGTAATTTTAAGAATTTTAGATTGGTTTAAGGGTTTTGAAAAATTACTTTTGAAAAAGTGAACATGACTTTTTAATCTCTACCCACAGCGCTTTAGAACAGTGGAGATCCCTATCGATCTCAACCTTCTACAAAACTTATGTGTTGTGATAGGTTGCTTATCAATTACCATTTCCGCGCCGCGAAGCGGCGCGGAAATGGGGCAGGCGCCATCCCATAATCTCTTGCACTACTCAGGGTGTTTTAAAAATTTTTGCCAGTAATCACCTCCCTTTTTGAGAAAATTCTCTTTACTTCTTCCTCTCGCTTTGGGAAGATTCATAAGTTATAGACAGTCTTTCCATAAAGTTTGAAGGAGTACATGCATCTCATCTTCTGCAAAGCGAGGGGATTCACCTGCAACCTTACCTTCCTTTTACAGGAGGGCATTCAGGGAAGGGCAACAAAAGTCATACATGCTTTTCTCTGTTAAATTCTCCTCTCTCTGCCCCCTCCTTTATCCTCCCTCACGCCTCAAAAAGGCGTGGGGGAGGGGTTGAGTTTCCCCATCATTGCAAAGTTCTGCGGAGGAGGAAGCCAGAGGAGAACTCCACGCCTGAACCGTGCGTCGTGGGTGAGGGGATTTACACTACTTAGAAACTTGATTACATCCACCTAACAGTTTGGAAGAGACAGTCTGCAACCCCTCTATTCAAAAACCTCCACCACTTCCTCTCCCGCTAAGCGGGAGAATTCACCTACAACCTCTTCTCCCGCTCGCAGGAGGGGATTCAAGGGAGAGGAATTCTTCCCCACAGTGCCGCCACAATCTGGAGGAGACTAAAAATTACATATCTCCTTTCCCCGATGTTATTCGAACAGGCTCTTTGGAATGCGGACGAGAGATTGTCTTCTTTAGTTCAAAGTTTGAAGATAACCAATTTTCCGAAACATTAGAGAGGATACAAAATTCTGAAATAAATATCTTCCGTGGGAACGCGGGTAATGTCAGTCCTGAAAAACGGAAGGAGATGCGCAGGGTTTGTGCCTCTATTCCCTGGGTGACTGCAGGTGGACCCCCTTTGCAGACAGTAGAAGAAATAGCGAGAAGTTTTCGTAAAGAGGAAAGATCACGGGAAGGCATTTTTCAAACACCTGCCAAAATTAGTTTGCAAGTGCGAACTAATCGAAGTAAAATTGGATTTCCATGAAGAAGCAATTATTTCCGTTGGGAGCGACGCTTTTTGTGTTGATGGCAGGGGTGAGCATGGTTACTCCCCTACTCCCCACTTACGCTCGCACTCTCGGTGCGTCAGGAATCTGGATTGGTTTGATCTTTTCTGGACTGCCTATGATGCGAAGTTTACTCTCCCCGATTGTTGGCAGAATGTCCGACAGAGCAGGGAAAATAAAGCCCTTCGTGTCAACTGGAATTTCCATTTATGCAATAGCGTCAATTTTATTTGCGGAATCAACAAGAGTTATCCATCTTTTTGTTTCAAGACTCTTTCAGGGACTTGGTTCCTCACTCGTTACACCACAGGTAATGGCATATATCTCGAGAATTGCGCCACGAGGGGAGGAGAGCAAGTATTTTGGTATAATAAACATGATATTTTTCCTTGGACTCGGCATTGGACCTTTTTTCGGCGGCGCACTGGCGGACCTTCTGGGGATAAAATCAGCATTTTATATCATGGGGATACTCTCCTTTGTTGCGCTTTTGATCTTCGTTCTACTTGTCAAAGAGATTCCACAGCCAAAGACGAGAAGCAAAAAGCGGCTCGTCCCTTTCAGGTTGATCCTCAGGGATAAGAGGATACTCGGCATCGTGTTTTTCAGGTTTGCTCTTGCCATAACCAGAGCTGCTACACTAACATTTTTCCCGGTCCTTGCAGCACTTCACGGAACTTCGAGGTCAGGAATAGGTTTTATACTCACTTATCAGATGCTCCTACTTTCGTTCAGTCAGTATCCTGGTGGTAAAATAGCTGACAGGTACGGGAAATTCGAGGCACTTCTTGCAGGGGGTACAATTGCGAATATTGCATTTATTCTTTTCCCATTTTCGCCGGGTATGCTCTGGTATCTTGTTTTGAATACACTGATGTCCGTTGGTGGGGCACTTTCCATGCCGGCAGCTATGGGAATTATCAGCGAGATAGGGAGAGAATACGGACCAGCTACGACCATGTCTTTGCTCGATGTAGCTTTTAGTGTGGGCTTTGCCATAGGTCCGGTTTTTTCTGGTGTTATCTACGACATCCTCAACATTTCCAGCGTGTTTTACATAACGGGATTTATAGGTTTTCTCGGTATAGGAATGCTTTACATCTGTTTTAAGCGATATTAAAATAAAGCCACTATGGCAAAGGATTACAGGATACTCGTGGTTGTAAACAGTGAGATTAGACCGGGATTCAAGCTTTCAGGTGTGGATGTCGTATCTCCAGAGACCGTGCAGGAAGCAGAAAAAATCATCGAAAGTGAGATGCAGTCCGACAGGTATGGAATCATCATTCTCGACGAGAACTTCCTCCACAGGTTCAGCGAAAAGGTAAAAAATGAGGTCCTTGACAGTGTGGTTCCTCTCATTGTTCCAATAAATCTTTCAAGGGTAAGCGAGGAATCGCCTGAAGAATATCTTGAAAATGTTGTAAGAAGGGCAGTTGGCTTCCAGATCAAGGTAAGAGCTTGAGGAAGTTTCTCCAGGCAATTCTGATTTTAATTCCTCTGGGATTATCCCTTCTTGGTATCCTTGAGCTCAATTCTATCAATAAATTTTATGCAACGAGGCAGATTATCTGGATATCTGCGGGGTTATTTCTCGTTGTCATAAACTTCTTTCTCCCTACGAAGATTTACAGAGCCATAGCTCCGTTTGTCTTTGCATTTGCGATAGCACTCCTCATACTCGTCTTATTCTTGCCTGCCAGAGGTCCAAAAAGGTGGTTTCACATTGGTAGCTTCTACTTCCAGCCATCAGAGCTTGCCAAACTCGCTTACATCTTTTTTGTTAGCCGCTGGATTGCCAATCATCCGGTACTCAAAGACAGAGAAGTATTTACACTTTTTGGATTTTCATCTGTCCCGTTCTTACTCGTCTTAATTGAGCCAGATCTTGCAACTTCAGGAACATTCATCTTCCTTTATGTTCTTATCACCTTTCTTGCAGGTGCTGACCTCAAAATTCTGAACTTTATAGTTTTTTCACCCATTGCGGCGATTTTTTCGTTCAAATCTGCTCTTTTCCTCACTCTTCTGGTCTTTGCCATCTTCTATCTGAGACTTGTAAAAATGTCTGTGCCGTACACTCTAATCTTTGTAACCTATTTGATCTTCGTTGGACTCTTCTCGCCTTTCATCTGGTATAAAGTTCTGAAACCTTACCAGAGAGCCAGAATAGTGGCGTTTCTGGAGCCTGAAAAATACAAGACAGGTCCTGCCTGGCAGATATTGCAGGGAGAAATAGCTCTCGGTTCAGGTGGACTGACTGGAAAGGGACTAAAAAAGGGGACGCAGAAAGGACTGGCATTCTTACCTGCTGCACACACTGACTTTATCTTTTCAAGTATAGGTGAGGAACTTGGTTTTGTTACGACATCAATGATACTCGTAACCCTTCTTATTTTTTCAATGCTCATATTCATAGCTGGTTACAGGGATAGGGATATTTTCCGGAGAATCCTGGCTTTTGGGATCTCAGGCTATTTTCTCTATCACACAATTCTCAATATTGCGACTAACCTCGGGATGTTTCCCGTTTCGGGCATCCCACTTCCTTTTCTCACCTATGGAGGGAGTCATGTCTTGATGGAATTCTTTATGGTAGGGATAGTTCTCCGAATTTTAAGGGAGCAGGGAATCAGAGAATTGAGTTTAAGTAGTCAAGGAGCTTTTTGAAGTCATCTGGAATAGGGGACTCAAACTCTACCCTTACCAGTTTTGATGGGTGAATAAAGGAAAGCTTCTTTGCATGCAACGCCTGCCTTTGCATAATCTCAAGCATCTTCTTCACATGAGGAGCTTCATCGGTTGGCACAACATTGAAAATTTTCCTGGTTGATCTTCCCGAATAAGTGGGATCACCGACAATGGGGTAACCGATGTATTCAAAATGGACCCTTATCTGGTGGGTCCTGCCTGTATGGAGCTTTACCTCGACGAGTGTTGCAAGTTTTCTAAACCTCTTGATAACTCTGTACTCGGTTATGGCAGGTTTTGAGTTGAAGGGTGTAACAGCCATCCTTTTTCTATCAATTGAATGCCTTCCTATGGGTGCTTCGATAATACCCTGATCCTGAGGCAAACCACCCCAAACGACAGCCCAGTAAGTCCTTCTTGCAGTTTTGTCTGCCATCTGAGACGCAAGACTCCTGAGTGCTTTCTCAGATTTTGCGACAACGAGAAGACCGGAGGTTTCCTTATCCAGTCTATGAACCACTCCGGGTCTCGTCTTATCCGATGTCTGGGGCAAGTCTTTATAGCGATAAACAAGTGCATTTATAAGCGTGCCTTCAAGATTGCCCTTCGCGGGATGAACAACCATTCCAACAGGTTTATCGATAATAACGAGGTCCTCATCCTCATAAATGATCGGCACATCAATATCCTGCCCGATGACAGGTGGTCTCGGCTTTATCTCATATTTAGCAAAAACGACATCGCCTTTTTTCAATTTATAACCGGGCTTAGCCGGTGCGTTATTCACAAGTACTTTGCCCTCTTTGATGAGTTTTTCTGCCTGAGACCTCGTCAGACCGAGCCCTCCCTTTACCAGGTAAACATCGAGCCTGGTCCCTGCCATCTTTTCAGACACGATCCTTTCGAAGACCTTTTCCATGGGTGGATATTATAGGGTTATAATTAGCCACTATGAATTACTTTGAAATTCCGTTCCACGCAAGGGGGATTTTTCACAAACGACTTAACAGATTCGTGGGTCTAATCGACATAATCTGGCCATTTACTGAAAAGGAGGTCAAAATACACATTCACGACTCTGGCAGGCTTGCAGAGCTGCTTTACGATGGCAACGAAGTCCTGATCAGAAGACCTGAAAGCACAGAAAATCGAAAGACAGGCTGGGATCTTGTCGCTGCCAGATACGGCTCACAGTGGGTTTTAACCAATTCGGGACTTCACAGGAGCATTGCTGAGTGGTTATTCAAAAATGGCATACCTTTTGGCAAGCTAAAAGAAATTTTACCTGAAGTCAAATCCGGAGATAGTCGCCTTGACTTTTTACTCGTTGATTCAGAGAACAGAAAAATCTGGGTAGAGGTAAAAGGCTGCACGCTCTCAATTAATGGGAAAGCAACCTTCCCCGATGCACCGACATCAAGAGGCAGAAAACATGTTGAAGAGCTCATCGAGCTCAGGAAATCAGGAGAAAGGGCTGCTATTGTTTTTCTTGTTATGCGAAAAGATTCACTCTGCTTCTCTCCCAATATCACAACTGACCCGGAATTTGCCGAAGTATTTTACAGAGCCGTTGATTCTGGTGTAGAAATTTACCCTCTGCTATTTGAGTTTGACCCACCACACCTGTTTTTTAAAAAACAGCTCCCTATTTGCCCGAGAAATCAAGTAAAATAACAAGTCTCAGTGATCTACAGAGGATATCAGGATCTCTCTCGCTTTATTTAACAGTTCCTCTGCCACATTCCTGCTTTTCGCCTCAACATAAATCCTCATAATGGGCTCTGTATTGGAAGGTCTGATATGGACCCAGAAATCCTCTCCTCTGAGGTAAAGTCCATCAGATCGGTCAATGGAAAGGGGAGATAGAACCTTGATCAATTTCTCTTCCGGAATTTCAGTCTTGAAGTTAACTTTATCCTTGAGGAGCACAAAAGAGGGGAAATCAAGTACTTTATCAACCCCCACAGCTGCAACGCGGGAAAGGATGAGTGCAGCTCCCACAAGAGAATCCCTCGTTGCGTTAATCTCTGGTACGATAACCCCACCGTTGCCTTCTCCTCCAAAAGCACTTCCCATCTCTCTCATCTTTTGCACAACATTAGCCTCCCCCACCCTGGTTCTAACGACCCGAACACCAAATTTTTCGGCAATATACTCGATCATCATCGATGTTGAAAGATTCACAACTATGTCTGTTGGATTTTTTGAAAGAACCTGAGGAGCAGCGAGGACAATTGTGTGCTCTTCCGTCAGGAGGCCAATATTTTTAAAACCAACGAGTAGCCTGTCTCCGTCAGGGTCAGTTGCAAAACCGATATCAGCTTCTCCTCTCTCAAGAATACCGTTTAGCTCATCGAGATTCTCTTTTCTCGGTTCCGGCGGATGGGGGAAAATGCCGGTAGGGTCGCAGTTAATCCTGATAACCTCAGCTCCCAGTCTTTCAAGAAGTCTTGGCAGTGCCTCGTAGTTTGCACCATTAACAGCATCAACAGCCACCTTAAATCTGGCTTTTTTGATCTTTTCAGGCTCAACATAAGGTGAAGACAGTATCTTTTCAATATGATCGTCAATCGCCCCGGTGTAATACCGGACAGACCCCACCTCATCCCACTTTGCCCAATCAAAACCATCTGTAAGTTTCTTTCTGATCTCTTCAACATCCTCGGAGTATGTGAAAATCCCGTCTCCGCGCACAAGTTTCAGGGCATTCCATTCCATCGGGTTGTGACTGGCAGTAACAACGATACCCCCGCGAGCATCGTTCTCTCTGACCATTAGAAGTAATGTTGGCGTGGGCACTATACCAATATCAATCACCTGGTTTCCCGTTGCAAGCAGGGCGGAGATTGCAGCAGCTTTGACCATCTCTCCGTGTGGACGGGTATCCCTTCCGACATAATAGATCCCCCTCCCCATAACCCTTGAGAATGCATGCGTGTACTTCAAAATTACATCGGGGGTAAGGGTTTCTCCCACCACCCCTCTCAGTCCGGAAACTGTAAAAAGCAGGGTCTTCATTTATCCCTATTCTCCTATAACCTTAATCAGAACCCTCTTGGGACGCTGCCCATCAAACTCGGCATAAAAAACCTGCTGCCAGGGCCCAAAATCGAGCCTTCCATCTGTTACAGGAATAACAACCTGATGATGGATCAGTAAGCTCTTTAAATGGGCATCGGCATTCGTTTCGCCTGTCAGATGATGCCTGTAATCCTTCCTGAACGGAGCAAGCTTCTCAAGCCACTCAAGGATATCCTGAATAATTCCCGGCTCGTCATCGTTAACATAAACTCCCGCAGTAACATGCATCGCGGAGACAAGGATCAATCCCTCCTTTATGCCGCTTTCCCGAAGTGCCTTCTCCACCTCCGGGGTTATGTTTATAATTTCACGCAAATTCCTCGTATTAAATGTTAAATACTTTGTGTACGACTTCATCTCAAACCTCCAATCAAGAAAATTAAGCCAGCTATCAAACTCCCGAGGAGCGAGGCTGTAAAATTAACCATGTTATTTCCAAACCACTTTATTCCCCTGAGATACTCGAGCTTTTCTCCGCAGTGGAACTCTATATCAAAGATTCCGCCACACTTCTTACAAAAGTACTGCACCTCCAGCGTTGCACCGAGAATACTGTCTATTATGTTTCCAACAAATCCAAGGATTCCGGCGATTAAAAAGACCTTTAAGCTGTAGCCATAAAAAAGGAGATAAAATGCAATCAAAAAGGCTCCTGCGACTCCACCAAGGGACCCACAAACAGAAACAGCCCCTGAACTCCCTTTGGGCAACTTCCGAAAATTTATGATGGATCTTGGCATCAGCTTGCTAAGTGCACCTATTTCCGTTGACCATGTATCTGAGTTAACAACTGCAAGTGCAACGATGTAGAGAATATACCACACCCTCCAGGGATAAATGTAATCCAGTACGACGAAAATTGCGGGCAGTCCTCCATTGGCTATTACCTGAGCTGAATCCCTTGCCTCCCCGCTCTTCACAACGCTCCTGCCTTTAACGAGCTTCGTCAGAACACTCGATGTCAGGAAAAATGTTATAATCGGCAACGCCCACTTTAATCCACCGATAGAGAAAATCAAAGTGCCAATTACGAGTGTCACCATTCCCCCGTCAAATGTTAAAAAGCCGAGGAATATCGATGAAACGGCAATCAGAAAAGCGAGCAGGAACCCGGATAAAAAACCCGCATCCAGTCCCGTATTTTGGAGGTAAAAGAGGAAAAACGAAAGACCCACGGGCAGGGTCAGGTTATCTATCCCCCCAAAAAATCCAGCCTCAAGGGCAAGTGCGATGATTGAAAGAATCAATGAAACCGTGATAGATTGGTGAAAAAAGCCAAAGAGTATGACAAAAACTGTAATTCCAACGGCGAGTGAACCCCCAAGCGTCTTAACTCCCCTCTTTGATTCAAACCGCAGTAGCGGAAATAATGGTCCCACAATAGCTGCCAGTGCATCACCGTAGAATAGAGCCGAAAGGCTCGTAAAAAACACAAGTTTCACATCGAAGAAAAAATAGGTAACAATAAACACGGACAACGGGTAGAGCACCGTACCAATGGATTCACGCTCCACACCTTCCATCCCCTTAAACACACCGAGCACAAGAGTCAGAGCATTTATCAGGACAAACAAAGAAGAAAGCAGTAGAACAGGAAATGGACCTTTCAAAAAAGGGTATGCAAGAAAAATCAGGGTTCCGACACCTACATGGACAATCTTTCTGGAAACTTCAGGAGAAACCAGCCTCCTCCTGTGGAGAATTTCAGATAATCCAACGAGCGAGAAAATCGCAAAGAAAAGAATTAAAGTAACAACAATCTGGTTCATTTCCAGTAGGATTCAAAACCCTCAATCTTCCTGACTTCTTTTAAAAGTTTTTTCACATGCTGGGCATCATCTCTTGGAATCACGAGGGTTACATCTCCTGTGTGTATGACCACCATATTTTGAACATTATAGATTGCGACAAGTCCTCCGTCTGACACGACGATATTGTTTTTTCCGCCGAGGACAACGGCATCTCCGATGATTACATTTCCATTTTCATCGGTATCAACAACTCTGTCAAAGGACGAGAAGGATCCAACATCCTCCCAGTCAAACAGAGCCTCCACAACTGCAATATTTTCGGCTTTTTCCATAACTCCGTAGTCAATAGAAGTCTCTTCCACCTCTCCGTAAAATGCAAGGACATCATCAGTTTTTGTGAGATCATACTTTTCGAGCAGGGCATAGAGACCGGGCATGTACTTCCTGAAGGCTTCCATTATCTCCCTGACACGCCAGACAAACATGCCGCTATTCCAGTAGAAGTTACCACTTTCGAGATACTCAATAGCCTTCTCCCTCGAAGGTTTCTCGTGGAATTTTTGAACTTTGAAGGCCTTCAATTCTCCACGCTCTTCAATAACACCGTTTCTTTCAATATATCCGTAGCCGGTCTCAGGTCTGTCAGGCGGAATACCAATGGTTACAAGGAAACCTTTCTCGGCAATCTCAGTTGCAAAAGAAACAGTTTTTTTAAATCCATCAATGTCAATAATAACATGGTCAGCGGGGACCATGAGAATAAGGGCGTCGTCACCGGCAATTTTTTGAACGATCTGAGCCATGAATGCACATGCAGCTGCTGTGTTTTTACCAACCGGTTCAAAGAGAACCCTGTAGCCCGGGAAGTATTCAAGAAACTTGTTTCTCAGCCTGTCTGTAGTGATAAAGATGACATTTTCTCTTGGTACAAGGGATTCGACTCTTTCAGTGGTGAGCTCGATAAGAGTTTTTTTTCTACCGATTTTGAGGAATTGTTTAGGATGGGATTCACGGGAGAGTGGCCAAAGTCTCTCTCCCTTCCCACCCGCCATAATACCAGCGAAGAGATTTTTCATGGGATTAAAGTTTCTGGGGGCAGGCTACCCTTTCGGGTAGCCTGCCCCCAGAAAACCTTTATTTTTCAATCACTCACTTAAGGATTACTACTTTTCTGGCAACAGATCCCGCGTCTGTGTGGAGCTTCACGAAGTAGATTCCAGGTCTCACATTGCTTGCATCCCAGTGAGTTGAGAACAGTCCTGCCTTGGAAATTTCACCGTTCACAAGCGTTGTAACCTTTCTACCAGAAGCATCGAACACTGAGATGTCTACTTTTCCTGCCTTCGGGATGGAGAATCCAATTACCACATGGCGTGAAACAACAGGATTGGCACTCTTTATCGTGAGGTTCAGACCGGAGACGAGTCCGGGACCGGGCTCAGAAACACCTGTGGTCAGGAAGTTGATAAGTGCAGAGATCAGTGCACTTGACCTTGTCTCATCGTACACGAAGCTTGATACCATTCCTGCTGTATCAAGCACAACTGAATCTACAAGATAGGTGAATGGCCAGTAAAGAACTGCCACTCTGAAGTTTCCATCGTAGGTGATTGCTGCAGGTGTTCCATCCGGCATATAGAATGCGTCGTAGGCTTCACCGTTGTTGATAACAGCACCAACATAGTTGTAAGCACCATAGGTCGTGCTGTCGATCTGGAACGGATAGGGGAACAGTGTGATCGAATCGTTGGCAAATGCCTGACCCACAGGGTTGGTCGCCTCACCGGTGAGACTGATGACTGTATCTGTGTTCTCTGTGTAACCACCGAGATCAGGTGATGTACCAATATAGTCGTCAAATACAGAAGCGATCTTGAGGTAGTTGTACGGGAAGCTACCCTCAGGCACATCGGACCACTGACCGTAATCACCGATACCGAATCCACCTACGATAAGGTCTTCGTCAGAAATCACGAGTTTTCCACCTGCATCGAGATACTGGGCAAGGAGTGTGGAATCTGCTGCAAATGCCTCACTACCCCAGCCTGTCCAGAATACCATCTGATAAGGCTGAGAATATCCACCCTGACCAAGGAGTACTGATGCATCAGGCGGACCCCAGTGATATGCATCATAGATGTCAACCTGATAACCAAGTGCCTGGAAGACAGCGGCGAAGTCAATATTCCTCTGTCTCGTCGCTGCTCCACGGTCAAGCACATAAAGGATCTGGTTTGTCGTCTGCTGGAGTGTACCGAAGAAGTAAACCTGAGAGAAGTGAGCAACGGAACCCTGCAGGTCTCTTGCCCAGACTGTGTAGAATACTGTGTCACCCACATTCAGTGCCTGTGCAGGCTGATAAACTGCTTCCCAGACACCGTTTGTAGGATCACCGGAAACAAGTGTCATTGGCAGATGGATCGTATCTGTCGCTGCAGAGCCAACCCAGACCATTACCTCTGCGTAGTCCACACCAGATGAATCCGATGGAACACCGAAGTCTGTCAGGCTTGCCCTGATGGTGAACGGTCCATCAAGGTCATAGGTCCATGGAAGCTCTGTAACTGAATTGATAAATGGTGCAGGGTTCTCGTAAATGTCAACGATTGCGTAAGCCCAGTAAGTGTGCCAGTTAGCATACCAGCCCGGGGAAGCACCGGGGAAGGACGCACCAAAGTCCTGCTGATAAACCATTGCATGATAACCATAGTTGTTTCCAGCACCACCAGCACTGATGATAGCCCATGGCTCATCAGAAGAACCCGGACCGTCTGTCATGGGTGAGAATCCAACCAGGAACGGTTTTACACCAACATCAATGGGTGTATCAAACATCGTACCGATAGCAGAATCGCTCTGCTGTCCCATTATGTTGGCTACACCACTTGCAAAGACCGAGTCATAGCAAATCGGGGAAGGACCAGGTGGAAGTGTATAACTCTCACCGAAGTGATAATCGTACCATGTATGACCTATTCCATAGTACCAGACAGAGTCAAATGCAGCCACAAGTGAATCAGGAACACCAGCGATGAACCAGTATGCCTGGCTATTGGATACCTGGTAGTTATAGACTGTAATGTAAGCACCAAGGAGTGAGCATGCAGCTACTGATTTAAACCACTCGACCATTGTGTCGCCAACATCTATACCGGAGTAGATGTATGCAGAGTTCGGGTCGTAATAATCAATGGTATCAATAACACCTTTACCCTGGAGATACACTCTGACGGGCACCTTGTTCACCCCATCTTTGAGAGGGATGATCTCACTGTAACCCGTTTTCGGGTTTACAGGTGTCAGTAACACCTTCTCTGCCCTGGCCATACCAATTGATACAGCCAGTGCAACGACCAGACCAACAACTTTATATTTACTCATATCTTAACCTCCTTTTTAAATTTTGTTCATTGCAAAACGACCAGCCTAACCTTCCTCACCTCTCCTGTGTTGTAATTCTTAACTACAAGGAAGTACACTCCAGGCCTGGAAACTTTTGCGGAGAAGCCATGTGTCCCGGCTTTCACATTTCTATCGAAAATCTGCATAACCTTTCTACCTGAGATGTCAAACAACTCAGCACTTATCTTTGAATCTACCGGAACTCCAATAGTAAACTGTAACTTATCTCTGGCAATGAGGTTGGAGACCACAGAAACTTCAAATTTTTCTGGCAATCTGACACCGTTAAACTCCATAACTGTTACAGGTCCGAGTTTATCAGTTCTAACTGAGATCGTTCTCTCTGCCACATTCACCACTCCACCAATGTAATGCCATGCGTTATCGTACCAGAGATAAACTCCAAGATTCTCGCGAGGCGTTTCTATATTTTTAATAGTGAGATAGGCAGGAACTCTCAAGTCCACGTTAGGGAACACATAGACCTTGCTATCTACATTGTACGCTCTCCCATCGTTGATTGCGTAAACAGCGAAGCCACCACGAGGTACTGCTCCATCAGATATACTCAGCGATATCTCTCCGCTGAATCCTGTAAAGAGAAGCTTACCACCGCCCAGATACCATGCGAGGACAGAGTCACGATATTCGACACCGTTACCTGCGAGGTCTTCCATCCTTGCTTCAAAATAAACCTTACCAGCGTTTCTAAATGTGTACTGACCGCTGTATATCTTCAGGTTTTCGTCAAACATGGAGAGATCAAAGGAACTGGAGCCACCGGGATATGTTACATAGACGGTTACAGTAGTGTCGTAAACTTCTTCGTAGATGAACTCATTACTGAACACATAGAGATTCACATTTTGATCAGCAATAGAATTCTGGAGATAACCCACTGAAATTTCAGGAGGCGTTGTATCTCTTGATGCTGCGAAATGCCCTGCGTAATTGTCGTCCAGCGTGGAATCTCCGAGAATGACAAACACATCATATTGGGTCGTATCCTGACCACCAACAGTGGCAAGATCTGGTATCAAAATGTCTCCGTGTTCGTCAAACTGCGTTAACTCGTGAATGACAGTATCGTTGGTAACTCTATAAACAACCCTGAAAATACTATGATCATCCATTGCAATTCCGTTTAGCCTCAATGTCACAGTGTCGTCTGATGGAATCTGGAAAGTAAAGGCACCGTAAGACCAGTTACTAACCGTCTGTTTTACACTGTAAGCTGGAGGGAAGGATATCTCACTGACTTTCTCTCTGGCATTTGGAACGAGATCAAGATTTTCATTCTTGAGAAGATCGAGGATAAAGTCAGCATACAGGTCATTCTGGGACACACCTGTAAGAAGTGATATCCTCTCAAGCCCCACGACACTCTGAGGAATATCCTGAGAGAGGAAAATATTTCTTAATACATCGAGACCAAATTTCTGCCACAGATGCATGAGGAAAACATAAGGTCTGTAGAGACTTTCGTAATAAACTTCAACTTTAGGTGGGGTA
>CAZNDM010000070.1:0-21596 GCA_964571845.1 uncultured bacterium
CCCTTCTTAATCCTCCCCCGCGGAGCGGGGGAGGTGCTGGAAAGGTGATCCCCGCGAAGCGGGGGAGGGGTTTTTTGAGTGTGTTCCTACAAAGCGGGGGAGGGGTTTGAAAGACAATCCTGCCCAGCCAAGCTAAGCTTTGCGAGGGTGGAATTTCTCCCGTGAAGTAAGAAGGAGGTTGGGAATGCTCTCCCGCAAACAGGGGAGGAGCTGGAAAAATGGTCCTCCGTCACTTTGTGGGGGAGGGATCTGGAGAGGATTTCCCTTATAAAGCAGGGGAGAAGTTCCATGAAAAGTCCCCGGCATTGCGGGGGAGGAGGATTGGTAGGAACTTCCCAAAAAGACAAGGAAGGGGATTGGAAACACAGAACTTTGATTTAAAGGAACGGGCTGGCACTTTTCTTATGGCTTTAAAAAGCGTGGATTAAGAAGATTATCAAAATACAGAGACAATGTTACCCGGTGAATAAATTACACCTATATCGCTTTTTATATCGAACGCAAAAGAGATGTTCGAAATACTCAAACCTTCCCCGGGTGAAAAAACGATTGATATTGCCCGTAATTTCGAGACTGAAGGAAGATTTCCCGAACACTCTCAAGGTTGTATGTTGACAGTATTTAGGCTTGCATTATAATTTTTAGGCGTGTTTTTAATTTTTTTATTTGCCCTTTATTCGAGCCAGCTCACTGACACAAGACTTGTGAAGTTTGTCCTTGCACCTGAGATTGAGGATGTCGTCTCATACCTGCATGGAGATTCGGTTTTCCTTCGGGGAGCGGCAGGCAGTGAGGTCAGCAGCCTTGTTGAAGATGTAGTCTTTAACACCCTGAAAAATCGCGGAATCACGGTAGTAGAGAAGCCCGGCGCAAGAGAATTTTATTACAGGATCGAATTCTTTGATTTAAAATACAGGAAGCTTTATCAGGGCTTGTTTAAAAAGCCCAGATATGAGAGAAGTCTGAAGATCAGAATTTTTGTAAAGATTAAAGAAAAAGGCAGCTTAAAACTTGTGAAAAACATAGAGATCGAATACGCAGATACATTAAGTATGGAGAGAGCGAAAAAACTTCATAATATGGGAACACTCTCCGAATCTTCCGGCGTTCCCGCCGGTGTTTCCATGTTGATTGGAGTCATCTTTTATTTCCTCTACTTCATAATCAAGTAAAAGGAGGCAGGAAAGTGAGCGATTATAAAAACACGCTAAATTTGCCCAAGACTGAATTTTCAATGAGAGGCAATCTCCCCAAAAAGGAGCCCGGCTTCATTGATAGGTGGGATAAGGCACAGATTTACCAGAAGATGCTGAAAATCAGAGAGGGACGGGAACTCTACATACTCCATGATGGACCACCTTACTCCAACGGACACATACACCTTGGCACTGCACTCAACAAGATCCTTAAAGATTTCTTTGTTAAATACAAACATCTGAAGGGCTATAAAACTCCGTATGTCCCCGGATGGGACAACCACGGAATGCCCATTGAAAATAAGGTCACACAGGAAGACAAAGAGATCAGGGAGATTTTGAAGGATAGGACGGCATTAAAGAAGCCCGAGGTTAAAATCAAAATCAGAGAGAAGTGTCGTGAATTTGCCGCATACTGGGTTGAGGTTCAGAAGCAGGAATTTAAGCGCCTCGGCGTTCTTGGTGACTGGGAAAATCCCTACCTGACCATGTCAACTGAATACGAGAGTGAGGAGCTCAGGATCCTCGCCGATCTTACAGAACAGGGGTACATCTACAGGGACATGATGGCAATTCACTGGTGTCCTACATGTCAGACCGCAGTTGCAATGGCAGAAATCGAATATAAGGACAAAGAATCCCCCTCCGTGTGGTTCCGCATGAAAGTCAAGGAGGATAGGGCAAACCTCTTTGACGGAGACGAAGGCTATGCACTCGTATGGACAACGACTCCGTGGACCATTATTTCAAACCTCGCTCTCATGTTTCACCCTGATTTTACCTATGTTGTTATCGAGTACAGGGGCACAAAATATGTGCTTGGTGAGGCTCTCCTTGAGAAAGTTATGAAAGAATTTGGCTGGGAGGACTACAGAGTTATCAAAAAACTTAAGGGCAGTGAGATCGAAGGTACGGTATTCCAGCATCCGTTCATTGACAGGGATTCTCCCGCTGTGCTTGCCGATTTCGTAACTGCTGAAGAAGGAACGGGGATCGTCCACACTGCACCTGGACACGGTAAAGAAGACTTTTTTGTCGGGAAAAAATACGGTTTGCCCATCCTTTCTCCTGTGAACGAGAGAGGAGAGTTTACAGAAGAGGCAGGTGAACCCTTTGTTGGACTTTCCATTGATGAAGGTGGCAAAAAGGTTCTTGAAATCATGCGGGAAAACGGCACCCTGATTAAACTCGGTACGATCGTTCACTCATATCCCCACTGCTGGAGGTGTAAAAACCCTGTAATCTTCAGGGCTACCACTCAGTGGTTCCTCTCCGTTGACCACAACAATCTCAGACAGAGGGCACTTAATGAGATCAAAAATGTCAGGTGGCATCCTGAGGAGGGTGAAAACCGGATTTACGCCTCGGTTTCAGAGAGACCTGACTGGGTGATCTCCCGTCAGAGGGCATGGGGTGTAAACATTCCGGCACTTTATTGCAAAAATTGTGGCCATGTAATCCTTGAGCCCAAAGTTATCCGGAAGGTAGCAGACTACTTTGAAAAAGAGGGCTCTGATGCCTGGTACAAACATCCAGTTGAGGATTTCCTGCCCGAAGGCTTTAAGTGCCCAAAATGTGGAGGCACTGAATTTGAAAAAGAGATGGATATACTCGATGTGTGGTTTGATTCTGGCGCCTCCAATCACATTGTTTTGAAAGAGTCTCGTGGTTTAAGATGGCCTGCTGATCTTTACCTTGAAGGTTCTGATCAGCACAGAGGATGGTTCAATGCGTCCCTCATGCTCGGAGTTGCTAAACGCGGAAAGGCACCTTTTAAAGCCGTTGTTACACACGGATGGGTACTCGATGAGCATGGAAGAACCATGCATAAATCCCTTGGAAATGTTATTCATCCTGAAGAGATAACAGAAAAGTATGGCGCAGATCTGATGAGACTGTGGGTAGCCTCAACTGACTATACTGAGGATGTGAGGCTCGGTAAAGAGATCCTGCAGAGAATGGTTGACAGTTACAGAAAAATCAGGAACACCTACAGATTCCTCCTCGGTAACCTCTACGACTTTGACCCTGAGAAAAACAGGGTGCCCTATAGTGAGCTTTTACCACTTGATAGGTTTATGCTTCACAAACTTGAGACCCTTAAAAGGGAAATTGACAAGTACTACGACGATTTTGAGACGCACAGAGTATTCCACAAGTACTTTAATTTTGTTGTGGTCGATGTTTCTGCCTTTTACCTCGATGTGCTGAAAGATAGACTTTACACATGGGCAAAGGATTCGAGGGGAAGGAGATCTGCTCAAACAGTTCTTTACGAGATTTTGAGGACCCTGCTTATAACTTTCTCGCCCATCCTTTCGTTTACAACCGAGGAGGCATGGGATTATCTTCCGGGTAATCACGAGGAGAGTGTTTTCTTAACTGACTGGCCTGAGAACCGTGATGAATGGATAGACGAAGAGCTTGCTCGGGAATTTGAGAAGCTTCTCGAGGTCAGGGATGCAGTTTTACAGGCTCTTGAGATTGCGAGAAAGGAAAAGAAGATAATATCAGACAGGCTGGAGGCGCGTGTGCTCGTGAATGTTGAGAGCGAGGACCTTGCAGAGCTACTCAAAAAGTATGAGGAAATTTTGCCAGAATTGTTCATTGTTTCGCAGGTGGAGCTTCAGGACGGGAAACCTGAGGCTGATGTGGTTTTTGAAAGGGATGGAATAAACATTGGAGTCGTGCATGCGCTGGGAAAGAAGTGTGCCAGGTGCTGGATCTGGCACGAGGATGTGGGCAAGGATCCGGAGCATCCGGATCTATGTCCGAAGTGTGTATCAGTTGTAAAGGGGTAGAAGGTAATAAGGATTTAGCAAGGCGGGAGGTGCCCTGCGTGTGCGCAGGGCACCTCCCGCCTTTTTAAATTAAAAATAGGAGGTTACCCTATGGAGAGATTTTTTAAGTTGAAGGAAAGAGGTAGTGATGTAAAAACAGAGGTCCTTGCCGGTGTAACCACATTCCTTACAATGGCATACATCATCGTGGTCAATCCCATGATCCTGTCCAAGACGGGCATGGACTTCTCCGGCGTGCTATTCGCAACCGTCCTCGTGAGCGCTATCGCCTCAATTCTTATGGGGATTTACGCCAATCTCCCCTTTGCTCTTGCGCCGGGGATGGGTATTAATGCGTTCTTTACCTTTACCCTCGTTCTCGGTATGAAAGTGCCATGGCAGACCGCGCTCGGCGCCGTCTTCATTTCTGGTATTGTGTTTATCATCCTCTCTGTTACAAAGGTCAGAACTCTGATTGTGAATGCCGTACCAAAGTCTTTGAGATACGCAGTTGCATCCGGTATTGGCCTTTTCCTCGCCCTCATAGGTATGTCTGAAGTTGGTTTTATCAAAACAGGTCAGGGAACGGTCGTTGCATTTGGTGGGTTTAATGTTCAGACCATTTTATTCCTCGTTGGTCTGCTCATCACATCCATTCTCGTTGCAAAGAGGGTTAAGGGTGCACTCATCATCTCAATTTTTATCAACTCACTGATCGCTCTCATCGTCACGCTTATTGGCACTGGAGCAGGGTTTATCTCAAAGCCGATAGTTGAGCTTCCAAAGAGCGTTGTGTCTCTGCCAAAACTCGATGTTTTCTTCAAACTTGACATAAAGAGTGCGCTAACCATCGGTATGATCGGGCCCTGGTTTACACTCCTTTTCACGGATATGTTTGATTCCATTTCGACCTTCCTGGGAGTGGCTTATGTGGGTGGTCTTCTGGATGAGAAGGGGCAGCCTCTGAACATCGATAAGGCTCTGCTCGTTGATGCTGTGGGGACAACGATTTCGGGCTTGTTCGGTACATCATCTGCAACCACATACATCGAGTCCGCCGCAGGTGTGGAGGAGGGAGGAAGGACCGGTCTCACTGCTGTGGTTGCAGGACTTCTCTTTCTGCCCTTTATGTTTTTCAGTCCAATACTTTCCCTCGTACCGGCTGTTGCTACATCTCCCGTACTCTTTATTGTCGGTGTCTTCATGGCGCAGTCCTTCAAAAACATTGACTGGAAGAAGATGGACGAGGCGATACCTGCGTTTACTGCCCTTTTCCTGATCCCGCTGACCTATTCGATAACCCAGGGTATAGTGTGGGGATTTTTGATTTACACGCTGATAAAGGTATTCCTCGGTAAGTTTGAGGATCTGAGTCTTACGCTGATAGTGATAGATGTGTTTGCAGTGATTGCGTTATTGTTGATGTTTTGACGAAAAGGCGGGGGTGAGCGAAGCTACGCTTCGCTCACCCCCGCCTGAACCTCACTCCAAAAGAAAAATCGCTACCAAACTCAACTCCATCCACGAAGAGAAAACCATTATCCGTAAATTTCTGCGGAATGTGTTCGACGGCAGGCTCCAATGAAAAACCCTTAAACCTTTCGGTAAACCACCTGACAATACCTTCATTCTCCTCCGTTGTTATCGTACATGTTGAGTAAACGAGGATTCCTCCAGGCTTTAAAAGATTAACGGCATTTTCGAGTAACTTTTTCTGGATCTCAACGAGCTCTTTGATCCTTTCAGGTCTCATTCTCCATCTCAGCTCTGCATGTCTTCTCAAAGTACCGAGTCCGGAGCACGGAGCATCAAGAAGGATACGGTCAAATTGAGATTTAAAAGAGATGTAAGTGGAGTCTCCGTTAACGACATGTATTCTGGCTCCCAGTCTGCCGGCAAGCCTCTTTATTTCCTTTGCCCTTGAGAGATGGAGCTCAACACTGATGGCAAGAATTTCTGGATTCAGCTGATAAGAGTGTGAAATTTTGCCTCCCGGTGCTCCTGCCATGTCGAGAACCCAGCCTGATGGTTCGAGCAGATAAGGGATCACCTGAGATGAGAGATCCTGTACATAGTACAGTTCATCAGGAATTCCAGCGAGATGGGGAAGTTCTTCGAGCTGGAATGTTACAGGTGGAAATGAAAATCTTCTGTATCCTACCCCCATTTTCTGAAGCAGATTTTCAAAACTTTCGGGCGAAATCTTCAGTGTGTTTACCCTTACAAAGATCAGAGGGGGCATGTTGTTGTGTTCCATGATTTTTATGGCTTTTTCCTCGCCAAACTTTTCGACAAGAAGTCTGTATAGCCATTCCGGATGTGAAAGCTTTATCCAGATGCTGTCAGGCTGTATTCGATCCCTGTTAATGTTTTTCAAAACTGCATTTACGAGGCCCGCTGTGCCTCTGTGTCCAAATCTTTTGGCAAGTTCCACGCTTTCATTTATGACAGCGTAAGGCGGCACCCTGTCGAGGAAATAAAGCTGGTAAACTCCCATCCTTAATATGGTTCTGATCCAGGGTGTGAGCTTTTCGAATTTTTCAGGTTTTACATAATTTTTCAGTACCCAGTCGGCAAAGAGTTTTTGCTTTACGGTTCCGTTTACGAGTGCAGAGAGAAGATTGACCTCGTTGCTCTTTAGCCTGAAAGAATAATAGGTGAGGAGCTTGTTTGCCCACCTGCCGTTTTCGAGAACCTCTTTGAGGATAAGGACAGCGTAATATCTGGCTTTAGAGTACTTTTTCAATGTAATCTGCGGCTTCCTTCAGGTTTCTTGCAACGAATTCAGCCCTGGTTGAGATCGGGTGATCTGAGATGAGGATGGCACGGATGCCTGCGTTGAGTCCTGCCTCAACATCAGTTTCTCGATCGCCTATGAAGAAGGATTCTTGCCTGTTTATCGAAAACCTCTCTATAAGTCTTTCAACCATAAGTGGAGAGGGTTTTCTGCAATTGGTTGCCTCAGATGGATGGTCGGGGCAGAATTCAACGGACCTGATGGTTATGTGTTCGGATGCAAGTCTTCTGATCAACTCTCTTGTGATCTCACGGTATCTTTCAAAAGAGAGGTATCCCCGTCTGATCCCTGACTGATTTGTTACGATAAAGAGCGAAAAGCCGAGTTTCTGGAGTTTTTTAAGACCATCAATAGTTCCCGGCAGAATTCTTATGAATTCGGGAGAGTTGATGTATCCCACATCGTATATGATGGTGCCATCTCTATCCAGGAAAATTGCTCTCATAGGTCATCAGGAATCTCCTGAACAGGGAGAAGGCTCGAGCCCGGTGACTTATTTTGTTTTTATGCTCAAGTGGTATTTCTGCAAAAGTTTTCCCGAGCTGGGGGTACAGAAATATGGAGTCGTATCCAAAGCCCATGTTTCCCCGCTCTTCTGTGGTAATAAAACCTTCGACCTCACCGATAAAGTGAAAAATTCTGGACTCGTCAATTACGAAAGTAACGACTGTAACAAAACTTGCTCGCCTGTCAGTTACGCCGTCCATAAGATTCAGAAGTTTTAATCGGTTGTCACGGTAGGTTGCATTTTTGCCTGCGAACCTTGCTGAAAAAACTCCGGGCATACCCTGAAGTGCGAAAACGGATAGCCCTGTGTCGTCTGCAACTGCCGGGATACCTGTCTTTCTGTAGGCATCCAGGGCTTTAATTGTGGAGTTTTCCAGGAGAGTTAGTCCGGTTTCTTCTGCACCTTCAATGTCAGGAAAATCAATCAATGAAACAAAATCGTAGGACAATTCTGCAAGAAGATGGTGTATCTCCCTGAACTTATCAGGATTTTTGGTGGCAATGAGGATTTTTTTCAACGGACCTTAATTTCAGTCTCCACAACGAATGCGTCAGGATACCCATTGGCTCTCAGGTAGTCCCTGTATTCTTCGGCGTCTTCACGGTTTCGAAAATCACCTACCCTGACTTTGTAAAAAGGAGGTACATATTCGACATATACCGGTTTTGAGAGGACTTTTCTTGCCTGATCTGCGATATACTGAGCCTTTTCCTTCTTGAGGGTGGCAAAGATCTGGACTCTGTATCCTATGATTTTTTCAGGAATTCCAGCCTTTTCAGGTGTAACAATCGGTGGTGTCTGCTCAGGCGTGGAGGTCGTCTCCGGAAGCGTTGCAACTTCCTCAGGGAGGACAACCTTGATGGTATCCTTTTCTGCTCCTGTATCCCCTTCAAATACCACGATAGGTCCCTGATAACCGGTTGTGTCCCTTTTACTCTCTTTCAGAACACGGGTGGTCTCCACCTTTGTTGGAGGAGCATAGACACTGGTCGTCTCAGGTGCCGGCACAGCCACTTCAGGGGTGGTTGTCTGAACCTGCTTCCTGTGTGCACAGGATGTCAGAGCGACAAATCCTGCCACCAGTATTAGGGTTAATTTTTTACTGAAGTCCATACTTTTTCCTGAATTTCTCAATTCTACCACCGGTGTCAACCACTGTTCTTTTCAGCTCACCGGTGTAGAATGGGTGACATTTTGAACAAACTTCCACCCTGATTTCCTTTTTGGTTGAGCCGGTAACGATCACATTCCCACACGCACACTTTATAACTGCGTCAGGATAATACTTCGGATGAATTCCCTTTTTCATTTCTCTATCTCTCCTTTCGGGGAAATTTTGGATTTATTATACTCTAATAGTGTTCAAGCTTCAACTCCCTGGACATCAACCAGTCGAGAGCTTCCATGGGCGTGAATTCGTTGTGAAGTATTCTGTAAACTGCCTCTGTAATTGGCATGGAAACTTCGTATTTTCGGGAAAGTTTAAATGCAGCCTCAGTCGTATAAACACCTTCAGCCACTTCTATCATTGATTCCAGTATTTCTTTAATTTTGTAGCCTTCCCCGAGTTTTTCTCCCACATACCTGTTCCTTGAATGTTTCGAAAAACAGGTTGTGATAAGATCTCCAATGCCAGAGAGACCGGCAAATGTCCTGACATCTGCGCCAAGGGCGAGTCCCAGTCTTGTGATCTCAGCAATTCCCCTTGTGATCAGTGCTCCCTTTGCGTTTGCGCCGAGCTTAAGGCTGTCAACAGCGCCCGCTGCTATTGCGATCACATTTTTCAATGCACCGCCCAGCTCCACACCCTTCACATCAAACCACCGGTAAACGCGAAACCTGTGGGTGTTGAAAAGTTTCTGTATCTCCTCAGCAAATCCGATGTTTTCTGATGCCACAACCACTGAAGTGGGAAGTTCCCTGAGAACCTCACGGGCAATCGAAGGACCGGACAGGACACTGACCTCCACATCCCCCAGCTCCTCTGTGATAACTTCAGAGATCCTCTTTAGCGTCGATATCTCTATGCCTTTCACGACGCTCAAAATTCTTCGGGGATATGTGTATTTTTTTACCTTTTTAGCCGTCTCTCTTACTGTCTGTGAAGGTACGGCAAAGACGAGAAGGTCAGATTCAAGGACATCTTCCATGTGCGACGTAAAATCCATTTCCTCAGGAAAGGTAAAATCGCCGAACCTTGCCTCGTCCCTGCGAGTTTCCTTTAACTTTTTGCACCTTTCCTCCCTGTGTTCCCAGAGAACCGTTTTTACTCCCTTTTTAACGAGTAGATTGGCGAGAGTTATTCCCCAGGAGCCTGCACCAAGGAAGCCGACTATCATTTTATGCGAGGTTCCTCCCCTCGAATGAGCCTTTTTATGTTGGATTTATGACGGATGAAAATGATCGCAACTGCGAGAACGATGATGACCTTCAAAAGTACACTCGATGTGGTCGCAAAGATGTAAATGCCACCTACAGTGACGGCAGTAAGTGATGCAACTGCAACAATTCTTGTTATGAAAAGCACTATCAGCCAGGTGGCAATTCCTATTAAAACACCTACCGGTGAAATTCCAAGAAATGCCCCCACCGTTGTAGCAACTCCTTTGCCGCCCTTAAATTTCATGTAAACTGTGAAAGAATGCCCGATGATAGCGACCACTGCAGTGATGGCACCAAAGTCTGTGCCGTAGAGCTTTATCGCGTAAAATGTGGGAAGAAAACCCTTTAAGATATCAAAAATACCTGTCAGCGCAGCCACACCTGCTCCACCAGCGCGATAAACATTGGTTGCTCCAATGTTACCGCTACCCACTGTCCTGACATCTATCCCTTTGAAGATCTTCACAAATATGTAGCCGAAAGGTATGCCAGCAACCAGGTAGGTCATAAGAAGATAAAAGAGCTTCTCAACCATAACGGTCTGAATTATAGCACGCTTGATTTTACAAATCAAATTCAATAAATTTACCAGCCCATGGAAAAGTTTGTAACTCCAAGGAGAATTCTTGCATCAGGAATTTTGGAAGAGCACGGGAATTCTATACTTGAAATTGGTTGTGGCAACGGCGAGTTCCTCCTCCAGCTCCACGAAGCCAGACCAAATGCATTTATACTCGGACTGGATATCTCTAATCTTGCACTCAGGAAAGCCCTCTCCCGAATAAAAAACCTTGAACGCACCTATGTTACAAAGGCAGAAGGAAGGTGGTTTCTCCACTGGATTGTCCCTGAAAACTCGATTTCCGAGATTTATGTGCTCTTCCCCGATCCCTGGCCCGGACGGGAGAAGAGAAGACTCGTGGATAACGACTTTGTTAGCCTCCTTGCGCACAAACTGAAAAAGGGTGGAAAGTTTGTTTTTGCCACTGATGTTGAGGACTATTACCAGGACGTACTCGAAATTGTAGAAAAGTCCCCTTTTTTCGAACACATCAACGGAATGGACGCCTTTTACACAAAGTACGAAAGAAAGTGGAAAGCCCACGGTAAGAAAACCTTTTCTTTAACAGCAGAGAAGATGAAAAGTCCTGACCACCCTCTCGATGCAAAGGCATATCTGAACAGGCCACTTAAAACGGCTGTCTCAGCTGCATATATTAAAAAACTCAAAGGACTTGAGCTGAGACGGGGAAACCAGTTTTTCAAGATCCTCGAAGTTTATGAAGGTCGGGGAGAGTTCCTGTTGAAAACTGTTTTCAGGATGAAAAATATGGGACAGAAGCAATTTTTCCTTATCAGGAATCAGGAGATCGATCTTTTGCCTGTTCAGCTGGAGATTTACCCTGAGCCACTTTATGAGATTATTAAAGCTCTCTTCGGATCTTAATGCCTTTTTAATCCCTCTCTTTCAAACTTATACCAGCTCGACTTTCCCCTCAAAAGATCCCATATACCCCAGAGTTGGGCTCCTGACCTGACGACGCCAAATATCGGTTCAAGGAAAAATGACATGTAAATCAGCTTCAACCAGTCTCCCAGGGTGCGAAATCTCATTGCCTCAATGTTGTCAGATGACACATTTTTGAACTTCAGCTCGACCATCGTCGTGATAAGTGATGTGTAAAGACCGTTCAGAACGATGACGAGAAGAAACAGTGTGATAACAAACTGCCAGTGTACAAGACCCATAACAAGAAGGATCAAAACGAGTATCGTGGAGAGAAGTTTTGCAATGGGTGAGAAAAACTCAAAGAATGCGTAGTATGGAACAGCAAAAAGCCCGATGTGTTTGTATCGGGGGTTGAAAAGCATGTCCGAATGTATAATGAGGGATTCACCGAGTCCCCTGTGCCATCTGTTTCTCTGTCTCAAGATATTTCTTAAATTCGAAGGTACTTCAGTCCAGGCAACGGGGAAGAAGTGAAACTTTATCGGTTTCGGTATCCCATTTTCCTTTAAATACCTGTGAAGGCGGACAACAATTTCCATGTCCTCGCAGACGGTTGTTTTTCCATGGGAAATTCGGGAGAGGAAACCGCCCACTTTAAAAAGTAGATTTCTCTCAAATGCAGAGAAGGCACCGGAAAGTACCAGAAGTGAATCGATTTTTGAGAGAGCTCCCCGACCTATGGAGTACGAAACGAGGTACTCTATCAACTGAAATACAACAAGCGGATTTTTGGGGAATCCGACACTCACCGGCCTGCCATTTTTGATAATAGCCTCGTTCGCCACTGTCAGGAGCCCGCCAACGGCAGCTGCATTCTTTTCTTTAAATAGATTAACAAGTCTTCGCACACTTCTCGGAGAGAGCACCGTATCCGCATCTATTGTTATAACGATTTCCCCCTTTGCATAGTTTAATCCAGCGTTCAGGGCATCAGCCTTACCACCGTTTGACTTCTTTATGAGAATCAGATTGCTGTGTTTTTGTGAAATGTAAGTGGCCTCAACAGGAGCAGTTGGAATGTCTCCCACTTTCTCCAGTTCGCACTCCTCCATGTCGAATCTATCAATTACCACCTGTGAAGTATTGTCACCTGATCCGTCGTCAATGACAATCAGTGTGACTGAAGGATAGTCGAGATTCAAAAGCGTCTCAACGGTTTCTCCAATTACCCTTTCTTCGTTGTACGCTGGAATCAGGATCGTAACATCTGGGAGGTCCCCGTCGTCCGCTTCAACTGGCCTCATCTTCATAAAGTCTGTTAGAAAAACGATGAAAAACCAGATATTGAGAAGTCCATAGACCGAGAAATAAATGATGAAAAAGTTTGTTAATATCAAAATGAATGCGTCAAATAAACCTCGCGGTACAAATATCATGGATTATTTTATGGTTATTTCCACGCCGGAGCGTCCAGAAGGTAGGTTTAAGACGAGATGGTATCTCAGGAACCCGTTGTGCTTTCTTGAGAAGAAGTAACCTTTGCAGTTTTTGAATTTTACAGAAGGCTCCTTATCGGATTCCACATCAAACCACACACTAAATCCTTTGATCTCTCTACCCGGATTGTCAAAACGATAGTTTATTTTATCTTTTTTCTCTTCCACCTCCACCCGGACACTGTTTCTCAAAATCCACCATCTGTAAACTTCTCCCAGAGTTGTTATCCAGGCACTCTTTTCACCTTTTACATCCTCGATAAACTTGAGCAAAGGTTCGAGAAATCTCTTCTTGTGACCCTGATACATTGGGTGTCCCATCTGAACCATGACTCCCCTTGCGTCTCTGATGATTTCCCACATCGTTGAGAGATAAGAGTAATAGGCTTTCTGGCTTTCTATCTGCTCCTTTTCAGGATAGTTGTCTGCATATATCTTTTGATAAAAGAACCAATCTGACTTCACAGGTGATAGTTCGATCAGGTTACTTGTGATGAGATTTTTGCCAAAAGAAAAAACGAGGTTATACGGAAATATGGCACCCTGAAATGTATTCAGGTGATCCACCCTGATGGACGATTCGTACCTGAACCCATGGGTCCAGAGCGCGTAGAAACCCTCCGGTGTGTAATTCACATAAGGGAATCTGAATCCATCTGTTTTTCCGATGACCTTTTCCGTCATCTTGATCTCAGCAATTGACTGAGTGAGATTAAGATCCCTGAAAAATGGGTGATCGTAACTGTGGTTTCCGAGTTCAACTTCTTTAAATTTCTTGATAAATTTAAGAATTTCTCCATCAAGCACTCCCGTAACGAAAAAGGTTACACCGGGCACTCTTGAAAGAAGACTTTTCAGGGTCAACTCGTATTCTCCCATCTTTCCACCATCATCAAGAGTTATAGCCAGAACTGCCTGTTTCCCGGATGGCCATGGATCAACACCTGTGGAATACTTGTCGAGACCGAGATAAAAGAGGAAAAAATTGTGGTAGAATCTCGTTATCTCCGGAATATCAGCCCATCCACCGTCAAATGATGGGTGGAGAAGGAGGAAAGAAGTAAACAGCATGGCATAGCCTTTGCCAAACTTATTGAGAGTGACACCCCCATACTTCTTTTTCCCATTTGTCCAGATCATGAGGTTTTCGACACCCCTATCCTGATTCACAGGAAGCAGAATCCAGTCATCGTCTTTAATGGTGTCCACAACAGGTGAATTGAACCAGTCGAAGAGTCTGCAATCTTTTCTCTTGATGAGACTGAACCCTTTCAGGTTTACCTCCACCATATCAAATCCAAATGCCCTGCCGAGAGGCCATTCCTTTCTGTCAAGAATACTGCCAGAAATAAACCTGTCCCTACCCGACAGCGTGTTTCTTCCCACATTTCCGCCCGCTATCAGAAAACCCCCGTTTTTCACCCATTCCAGCAAATTTTCCATCGATATTGAATCCATGTAAGTCAGTGAAAGGGTCCTGTCCACATCGTGGTAGCCGTATGAGGTGGGCACGATGATGATGTTGAACAGCTTCAACGATTCAGGAGAATATGTGATGGACTTATCGTGAAAATAAACCTCTGCGCCGTGTCTTGAAAATTCTTCGAGTACGAGGTGAGCTCCCGGTGGCAATACACCCCTTCCGTCAAAGGACGAGGTCAAAAAGAGCACCTTTGGTATGGGTTTATATAAAATCATCAGCAAAAGCAGGAGTTTCATAGGCTGTTAATTTTAATTAATAGCGAACCTGGAATCAAACATTTTGTCGGTTTCCGATACTTTATAATTCAATAAAACAAGGAGGTGCTGCATGGACTATCCGTTTGAACCCTTCAAGATCAAAATGGTTGAGCCAATTTACAGAACGACAAGGGAAGAAAGGGAGAGAATTCTCAGGGAGGCTGGTTACAACCTTTTCAATGTGAAGTCAAGGTACATAACCGTTGATCTGCTAACAGACTCTGGTACGGGAAGCATGAGTCAATTCCAGTGGTCAGCTATGATGCAGGGTGACGAGTCCTACGCAGGAGCATCAAGCTTTGAAAGATTTGAAACTGCTGTCAGAAAATTCACAGGGAAAAGGTTTGTTATACCCACCCATCAGGGACGCGCTGCAGAAAAGATCATAGCCCATGTCCTCCTCGACGGCCCGGAAGAAAAAATCGCCATCTCAAATACCTTCTTCGACACGACAAGGGCAAATTTTCAGTACAGTGGCGCAAAACTGTACGATCTGCCTTCCCCTGAATCCCGGGATATATTCTCTGACAAAAAGTTCAAAGGCAATATTGATATCCAGAAACTTGAAGAGATTTTGAAGAAAGAAGGAAATAAGGTCAGGTTGATCACAATGACACTTACAAACAACACAGCTGGCGGCCAGCCAGTTTCCGTCTCAAACCTGAAGAGGGTGCGAGAAATTGCCGACAAGTACGGGGTGCTTCTTCACATAGATGCATGCAGAGTTTCTGAAAATAGTTATTTTGTGAAAAAGTATGAGCCAGGATTTGAAAACAGGGAAATTGCTGATATTGTCAGGGAAACTCTTTCTTTCGCTGATATAATCACCATGAGCGCCAAAAAGGATGGTCTCGTAAACATTGGTGGATTTATTGCAACAGACAATGAAAATCTTGCAATGAAGTTTAAGGAAATGCTGATCCTGTGGGAGGGTTTTCCAACCTACGGTGGACTTGCTGGAAGGGATCTTGAGGCTATTGCTGTTGGACTGATGGAATCACTGGATGAGAACTACCTTGAGTACAGAATAGGGCAGGTGAGGTACCTTGGTGAAAGATTTAAGAACATTGGGATTCCTGTAATGTGGCCTACAGGTGGTCATGCCGTATATGTTGAAGCATCAAGATTTTTACCACACATAAAAAAGGAGAATTTCCCGGGCCAGGCACTCGTTGTTGCTCTTTACCTCGAAGGTGGTATAAGAACGGCGGAAATAGGTTCGCTCATGTTCGGTGCTGATAAAGAAGTGGAACACGAATTTGTTCGCTTCGCCATACCGAGAAGGGTTTATACTCAA
Source organism: uncultured bacterium (assembly GCA_964571845.1). Taxonomy (GTDB): domain Bacteria; phylum Hydrothermota; class Hydrothermia; order B15-G9; family WFZT01; genus WFZT01. The sequence goes on from CAZNDM010000070.1 coordinate 15,647, forward strand.
TCCCACCTCGATTATGTCGTGAGTGTTATGGAAAAATTGAGTGATACAAAAGCCCACATCAAAGGACTTGAAATAGAGTACGAGCCACCGTTTTTAAGGCATTTTCTCGTTAGATTAAAACCTGTTGATTAGAATCTAATTCGAAGACTCGAGTTATGACTTAGAAATCTTTAAAACCCGCAAATTTACATCGAAAATTCCGTCAAAGCCCGTTTCAAACCAGGAGGGGTTAAATTTCCCACCAGCAATTCAATCTGGAGGTCAAAAGATGAGGTCGTTGATTGTATCAATACTCATAATTGCAAACCTGTTTGCCTTACAGCCCCACTTCATCCCATATACTGATGGTGAGAGAATAGCCGTAACATTCCCCGGGGACTTTGTCATTTTCAGGAGTTCAGTTAACGCCGGCAACACAAACATCGAATGGATGGGGGAATCAGGGGAGTCAAATGTAAGATTTACACATAAAACACCTGCCAGAATCCACGTTTTCAAGGGACAGAGCAGTGGAAAACACTTCGAGACATACTCACAGATCGTGTTTGAAAATGTCTATCCGGGTATTCACAGGATTCTCACTGCAACTGAAAATGGTATCAATATCTCCTGGATCGTCGAGCCGGGGGCAGATCCAGCTGCAATCAGGTTTAAGATCCATAGCCCCAGCATTTCTCACTCAGACACGGGTATAAACTTTCAGAGATTTTCCCTCACAGGAATCAGAGCATATCAAGGAGCAGAGGAAGTTGACATAAGACCTGTTGTAAAAAATGGCACTGTTAGCTGGAAGGTTGGAGAATATGACAGAAAAAGGGTTCTTGTGATTGATCCGGATTTAACAGATCTGAGATTCAGTACCTATCTCGGAGGTGGAGGCTCGGATGGTGGGTCTGATATCGTTGTGGCAAACAACAGCGTTTACATCGTGGGGGATACAGATACTTCAGACTTCCCGATTACGCAGGGAAGTTACGATAACACATTCAACGGTGAGATAGATGTTTTTGTGGCAAGATTCTCTCTCGATCTCAGAACTCTGATTGCGGCTACATTTATCGGCGGTGATTCCTGGGACTATGGGGTTAGTATTGATGTCAATTCTCAGGGGAACATTGTAATTGGTGGAGAAACCTATTCCATGAATTTCCCCATTCAGAATGGCGCGTTTCGTACCTATGTGGACAGTGGAGATGCCTATGTTGCAATTCTTTCATCGGATCTGAGCTCACTCATTGCCTCGAGTTATTTCGGAGGAGTTGGTCTCGATAGAGTCAACGATCTTTTGATTTACGATGATACTGTTTACATCTGTGGTCTTACTTACTCACCGGACATGCCGACCGTAGGTGGTGGATATCAGGGGATCTACAGAGGAAGTGGCGACGGTTTCGTGGCTGCTTTTACTCCGAATCTCAATGATATTGTCGCAACCACATATCTTGGGGGAGATAGAAGAGATGAATTGACCGGGATTGTAAAAGACACATTTTCCATGTCGGTGTATGTAACCGGGTATTCACTGTCAAGCAACATGCCGATCACACCCGGTGCCTATGATAGCACAAACAGTAGTCATGATGCTTATGTGGGTGAACTCAGTAAAGACCTTACAACCCTGATATCTTCAACTTTCATAGGGAGTCAGGGAGCTATGGCTAATCCTCCGACAGAAGCCAGGACCATCTGCCAGATCCGATCATACTCTCATTATCCACCTGTGGATGTGATCGTAATTGGTGGTTTTACAAATGCCGTTGACTTTCCTCTCGTAAATGCATTTGACACGCTGATGAGCGGGTATCAGGAAGGATTCCTGGCTGTGTTCACTCCCGGTCTCGATTCTCTTATTGCATCCACCTATGTAGGAGGATACGGGATGAGTGATGTCGTAAACGATATCAAACAGGCTCTCTCTTCCATACCTGCCATGGTTGTAGTGGGAGAAACAGATTCCGGTGGCCTCAGAGGAGCTACCGGTGTTACCCCTTATGATTCAAGTTTTAATGGATCGCTGGACGCTTTTCTTTATGTGATTGAGTGGGATCTGGATTCTATTCTCGGATTCACCTATTATGGCGGATCGAGCTATGACGAAGCTAAAAGGGTTTTTGTAAAAGATACGATAATCTATATTGTTGGAGGAACAGAATCCAGTGATTTGCCGGTCAGTGGAGGTTACGACAATACATACAACGGTGTGAAAGATGCCTATGTCGCAGCTTTTGACCATGAAGTTCCGCAGTCAACACCCATTTATGAAAAACAGGTGGAAAAACAGAGTGTCCTTTTGATTGGAACCAGATGGCTGGAATTTGAAGTTAAAAGAACATCTTATGTTGGATTCTCGATTTTTGATGTAACAGGAAGAAAAGTGTTTGAGAGGTCCCTTGGTGTCCTGCCTTCAGGTACTCACCGGATAGATCTAAAGGGGATGAGAGCGGGGATAAACTTTTTAACAATCAGGATAGGGGATGATGTGGAGACGGTGAAGGTGGTAAGGTATTAGGACCTCCCCCTGAAAAGCAGGAGTTGGGGTGGAATTTTAGTTGGGCGCGGCCTTCGGCCGCGCCCAACTAAAATTAAATATTTGACTTCCAGTGATATTTTATCTAAAATTTCCCTGACCATGCAGCTGCACCTTAGAAATAAAGAAGTTAACTCAATTCTAAAAATTATCCCCGGCAAACCACAGGTGATCTCCATTGGTGGAGCTCCCGGTACAGGCAAAACTTTCTTGATGAAAACCCTGTACAGAAAACTCCGCCCCACAACATTCTCCTTCTGGTTCCATCAGGATCTCGACCCCGCTGATTTTTTCAAACTGTTTGCCATCGATTATCCCCACTTTACCCCGCTTTTCTGGAAAACCTTCAACGAAGATGAAAGAAGGGATCTCGTTGAATACATCCAGGAGTTCGCTTCAATCCTTCAGATAGACAAGATTCCCGGTCTCCCCACCCTGTCCCTCGAGTCCCTCTTCATCCTGTTCTTAAAAAAACTCGTGGACATAAGACCCGTTGTTTTCTTTATCGATAATGCAAAACTCGATGCACATTCTCTCGTGTCAGAAATTTTAATAAGATTTCGTGAAGATCCTCTGAACTTCGTGGTTGCAGGCCAGGACTCTTTGCCATCGGGCTGGGATGTCAGGGAGTTCAGGCTTCAGAACTTCTCAAAAAGCGAAGTCGAAGTATTCCTCAAACATCACGGAATTTCAGAGAGAATTGATACCATTTTCGATATGACAGGTGGAAATCCACTCAAACTTTCGATGCTTGTTAGAGCCATCAAAAAAGATAAAGTTCCCCTTTCTGAGATTAGTTGTGAGGTTACATTCAAAGAATTCCAAAACCTGAGTATTCAGCAAAGAAGGATACTGGCACTGTTCCTTCTGGTCAAAAAGCCCTTAACACGCAGCGAAATCGATCACTTTTTCCCTGACCATGCGGAGGCATTGGAAGCTCTGACAAAAATGGAGGTTCTCAGTGAAACTCCGGAGGGTGGATACATACTTTCCCATAAAACCTGGGAAAAATGTATTGATAAAGCCGTGCGGAACTTGGCAGGAAGATTGAGGAGAAAAGTTCTCAGGAAGATTATCGAAAAAGAGGATCTCTGGCACCTTTGTAACGAGAACCTGCTGGGACAGGTTGCGAAAAACCGGGTGCTTGAGGAAGCACCCAACGAATTTCTCGTTTTTCTCTACAGGAAATTTTTAAAAGAGAAAAAATACCCCATGGTCACAAGGATTATGGAGTATCTGATCAAAAAGACCCATGACGCGGAAGAGCTGGATCTCCTTCTCCTGAACTACGCAAGATTTCTCATTGATGTGAACAGGATTGAAGATGTTCACAAAATAATTCCGGGCATAACCCGTGGTTTGTACAGATTTAGGGTGATGGGCAAGCTATCCCACTACCTTCAAATGAATGATCGACAGGATGAGGCGATGAGAATTATTGAGCAGATGTTTGCCACGGCTGAGACCGAGTTTGAGAGGCAGTATGCAGAGTACATTCGTATTACATGCAGGGATATGTCTCGAAGTGAAAGCAGAAGAGGAATTATTGAGGAATATTCGAGGTATATAGAGAGAACTCCATTTGATGAGCTAAAGATTTTAGCTACGGAAGCCATGTTTTCCCGTCTGATCTGTTTGAATGGGTGGAAAGATGTGGTTGAGGCGTTCAGGGTAAACGATGCGTACAGGAATGACGAACCTATACTGCTGTGCGTTCTCAATTCCGTGGTTTATACGGGAGATTTTGATCTTGCGAGAGAGGCTTTTGATATTTTCGAAAGCAAATTTCTGCACAGAACATCACTGATGCATTTTACGGTTTACACTGGCATGAAAATGTTACTTGCATTTGCCCGGGGAGACCACGAGGGATTCAGGAAATCACAGGATCATGTGGAAGATATTTTAAAAATATACAGAAACAGGCTCTACGAGCAGGAGATCAGAAAGGTTAAACTCGATTATTACAGGGAAAAGGGAGATATTCAGGAGTTTGAGAGGATTTTTAATCAGGAAGAGTGGATTGAGATCGGTTGTTTTCCACATGGGTGGCACGATAGGTTTGTAAAGGTAAACCGTGCATGGCTACTTGCTGGTAAAAACGATCTTGCAGGAGCTGAGAAACTGGTAAATGAGATATGGCCCTTTGCAAATCTTGATGATATGGATGCTTACAGTATTCTCAATCTTTACAGGCTCAAAGGATACCTTGAGTTCAAAAAGGGGCGTAGAGAGCACGCGGACAGAATATGGACTGAGGGAGTCCAGAAGTTTGAGAAGTGGGGATTCAGAACTCTCGTTATGTTTTTCTACAGGTATCTTGGCCGTGTGCGCGGGAAGAGTTTTTATAGAAAGAAGTGGAAAGAAAGTGTTCTGGAATTGAATGCCCCGGGCTGGTATGACGATCCGGATGAGAGAAAGAGAATGTTTCTGTCAATGAAAGGCAGGGTGCAGCTCTATACGCTCGGTGATTTCAGAGTCAGGGTACCCTGGCGGGAGGTTGATATCAGAGAAAAGGAGGTCAGGTATAAAAAGGCTCTTGATGTCATTGGAATTCTTGTAGCGAGTGGAAAACATGGGATCAGGAGAGAGGATATTCTTGCGAAGGTGTGGCCCGATTCTTTCACCACCAATCCCCTTGATATTGCTATCAGTAATTTTAAGAGCCTTGTGTGGAAAGAGGTGACGATCACGGAACAGGGCAGATTGAGGTTGAATACGGAGTATGTTGACATAGATGCCTGGAGATTCGAGGAGCTTGCGCGGATGGGGTTGGAGGAGCCGGATATTAACACTGCGCTGAGTGTTCTGGAGGAGGCAGTGGATGTTTATAAAGGGAGTTTTATGCCTCAGTCGAGGAATGTGGATGTGGAAATTTACAGGGATTACTTGAGGAATCTTTATCGTGCTGTATCTTTGAAGCTCGGGAAGATCTGGTTGATGAAGGGGGAGGGGGTGAAGGCGATGTTGAGTGTGTATGGATTGTTGAAGGAGGATGTACTTGATGAGGAGGCGAATTTGATATTGGCAAAGGGGTATCACATGATGGGGAACAGGGGGATGGCGTTGAGGCATTTAAGGAGGTTCAGGGAGATGTATGAGAGGGAGCTTGGGGTGGGTGTGTCGGGAGAGATAGAGGGATACATGAGGTTTTTAGAGGGTGAGAGAGTGGGAAGATAAGGGGATAGCGGGATATACAGAAGAGGGTTGACAATATACAGGGGGCGGGATATATTAATAGAGCCTTAACAAAAGGTTAAGGTGATGAGGTAAAATGCTCTCAAAATGAATGGTCTTTGAAAAAGAAGTGGGTTTGGTTCAGGTAAGTGGTTAAGTTACTAAGGGCGTCTGGTGGATGCCTTGGCGCCAGGAGGCGATGAAGGGCGTGGCAAGCTGCGATAAGCCCGGGGGAGGCGCAAGCGG
>CAZNDM010000071.1:0-20762 GCA_964571845.1 uncultured bacterium
ACTTCTAACAATCTCCCTCTGCATCGTGAGAAAAATCACTCAAAACTTCTTCTCTCATTTGCGGGAATCATCACTAACTATCTTTCCACGAAGTGTGAAGGTTCACCTGCAGCCTACCTTCCCGCTTGCGATAATCCACTCTCACCCCCCTCCCACTGTGCAGGAATCCACTCACAACCCCCCTCCCGCCGTGTGGGAGGCCCACCACCATCTCCCCTCCCGCCGTGCGGGAGGGGATTGAGGGGAGGGCAACAAAAGCTCCACCTGCTTCTCCCCGCCAAATCCACTCTTTCTCCCCCCTCCTCAATCCTCCCCCACTATGTGGGGGGAGGGATTTGAATGGGATGTATCCACAAAGTGGGGGAGGGGGTTGAAAGTCTTTCTCCGCAAAGCGGGAGTGGAGGTCGAAGAGCACCCTTCCCCCACCTTTTCGGGATTCAGAGGAGAGGTTTGATAAATAAATTTCCCTTGCTGGTTCTCAAAGCAGGGGAAGGGGTTGACATGAAGGGGGCAAACTGTTATTATACTCCGACCTTTCTTTTGGGTATCCCCAGGAAAACAAGGAGTGATTGTCGTGAGAAGTATAAAAAAATTAAGAAACATAGGTATAATTGCACACATAGACGCTGGTAAAACCACAACAACAGAGAGAATTCTGTTCTATACAGGCAGAACCCACCGTATCGGCGAAGTTCATGAAGGTAACGCGACCATGGACTGGATGGAGCAGGAGCGCGAACGCGGAATCACCATTACATCCGCTTCTACCACCTGTTACTGGCGCGATCACAACATAAATATCATAGACACACCCGGACATGTTGACTTCACCATTGAAGTTGAAAGATCCCTCAGAGTCCTCGACGGCGCTGTTGTTATCTTCGATGCAGTCGCTGGAGTTGAACCACAGTCCGAAACCGTATGGAGACAGGCCAACAAGTACGGTGTACCCAGAATCGCGTTTGTCAACAAAATGGACAGAATTGGTGCTGATTTCTACAGAACCATCAGAATGATGGAAGAAAGGCTTGGAGCAAACCCGGTTGCAATCCAGATTCCCATAGGCAAAGAAAATGATTTTAGAGGCGTCGTCGATCTTATCACCATGCAGGCTATTGTCTGGCATGATGATACCCTCGGCGCAAGATTCTCACACATTGAGATCCCGGAGGATCTGCAGGAAGAGGCTCATGTGATGAGGGATGAGCTTATAGAAAAAATTGCTGAAATAGACGATGACATAATGGAAAAGTATCTCGAGGGTGAAGATATTTCACCTGATGACATTAAAAAGGCTTTGAGAAAAGCGACAATTTCGGGCGATCTTGTTCCGGTTCTCGCTGGTTCAGCTTACAAAAACAAGGGAATTCAACCCCTACTCGACGCTGTGGTTGATTTCCTGCCTTCACCTGTGGACATCCCCCCTGTCCGTGGATTTGATCCTGTTACAGGTGAAGAAATTATCAGGAAATCCGATGTAAATGAACCTCTCACAGCTCTCGTTTTCAAACTCATGTCAGATCCTTACATCGGTCAGCTCGTTTACATCAGGGTTTATTCGGGAATTTTGAAGAGCGGAGAGACTGTTTTAAATGTGACAAAGAATCGCCGCGAAAGAATTGGAAGACTTCTTAAGATGCATGCGAACAAAAAGGAAGAGGTAAGCGAATTGAGAGCTGGCGACATTGGCGCAGTCGTGGGATTGAAAAATGCCTTCACAGGAGATACTTTGAGCGCCGAAGATGCACCAATTTTACTCGAATCCATTGATCTACCAGAACCGGTAATCTCAATTGCAATAAAACCGAAGACTCGTGGAGACAGGGATAAGGTTTCTAAAGCTATTTCAAAGCTCACACAGGAAGATCCAACACTGAGAGTGAGGTATGATGACATAACAGGCGAAACTCTGCTTTCTGGTATGGGTGAACTGCACCTTGAGATAATAGTTGACAGGATGAAAAGAGAGTTTAACGCCGAAGTTGCTGTTGGTGAGCCGCAGGTTGCATACAAAGAGACAATAACCAAAAAGGTTACTGTTGAGGGTAAACATATCAAACAGACTGGTGGACATGGTCAATACGGACATGTGGTTATCCAGCTCGAACCACTTGAAAGAGGGAAAGGATTTGAAATGGATGTCCAGCTGAAAGGAACATCCATACCGAGAGAATTTGTGCCAGCTATTGAAAAGGGACTTAAGGAGGCAATGGAGAAGGGAGTTGTAGCGGGATTCCCTGTAACTGATGTTAAAGTTACACTGCTTGATGGCTCGTATCACGAGGTTGATTCATCTGAAATGGCGTTCAAAATTGCCGCTCGCAAGGCTTTCCAGGACGGGATGAGACTCGCAGCGCCTGTGCTTCTCGAACCCATCATGAAGGTCGAAGTTGTTACACCGGAGGAATTCATGGGTGATGTGATAGGAGACATCAACTCAAGACGCGGAGATATTATCTCGATTGAGGAAAGACCGCTTGCAAGGGCAATTACTGCCAATGTGCCTCTTGCCAATATGCTGAGTTACGCAACGCATCTCAGGTCTATAACAAGGGGAAGAGGATTCTTTACAATGGAATTCTCTCACTATGCACCGGTACCGACAAATCTGGTTGAAAGCATTTTAAAGACAATAGAAGAAAGAGAAAAGGCATTGAAAAATAAGTAATTCAGATGTTAACGGGAGGGGGTGCCCTCTGCGAGGGCACCCCCTCCCGTTAAAGTTTGAATCCTTTTGAACCACCATACAGAGTTTTTTACCCCCTGAAATCTACCGCAGATTCTGATTTAACTTAAAATTAATCCTCATCAAAATTCAGAATCCTGAATAATGTTGCCTGCTGCATGCTTCCTATATCACGAACCAACACCTTTCAGATTGTTTGTGAACACTCTGGGATTGAGATCGTTTGGAAAAAATACTCTTGTAAAAACGGGCAATTTTGAATGAGCCTTTGCCACGCCTCGAAGAGGCGTGGCAAAGGCTCATTAACCGACCTCCACCTCCACTGTGCGGAGTAAGACTCTCAAACCCCTCCCCCGCAGTACGGAGAGATCCTCTACAAACCCCTCCCCCACAGTGTGGAGAGACCCTTTACAAACTCCTCCCCCGCCTTGCGGGGGAGGATGAAGGAGGGGGCGAAAAGAGCAATCTGACAGGGAAAAGCAAGTGATGTTTTTTGCCCTCCCCTTAATCCCCTCCCGCAAGCGGGAGGGGAGTTGGGAGTGATCCCCTCCCACTTCGTGGGAGGGGAGTTTGTAGGTACCCCACCCGCAAGCAGAAGGGGAGATTGTGGGTAAACTCCCACAGAGTGGGAGGGGAGTTGGTGGTGAGCCTCCCGCAGAGCGGGAGGGGAGGTTGTGAAATGAACTCCCGCAATGCGCGAGGGGAGGTGATGAACCTCCCGTAAAGCGGAAAGGGAGTTGACGGTGGACTCCCACTTGATGGGAGAGAGGAATAGAAATGACTCTTCCCGCATCATGGGAGATAAAATTGTAGGATGAGCCCTCGCATAACGGTAGGGGAGAGCGTGGGTGACCTCTTTCACAAGTGGGGTAGAATGTAATTCATAAATTCTCACACAAACGGGAAAAAGGCGATAAAAGAGTGCGCCCTCAAGCAGAAAGAAAGCCTGTGAGTGGGCTTCCACAATCGGAGGTGAATTTGTAAAAAGGCTCCAGCAAGCTGGAGGCGGCAGGGGAGTCCTCTCGCAAAAAGATGGGGATCCGTTGGCGAACTACCACAAAAATGTAGGGAAAGTTAAGTGGATTCCTGCAGAGCGGAAGAAAAAGTTGTAGTTCAACTCTCGCACACGATCAGGTTAAGGGCGAGAACACCAGCAGTCGAAAGGAAAAATCTAAGTCTTCAGATATAAAGTGGGAATTATCGGCAAAATATTTTCGAACACCCTATAAAAGGCTTTGAATCACGGTGCAAACCTACAACCTATATCTTCTTCACTTAAAGAATTACACAGTACTTCTTGTCAGCTGGCCAATTTATTTAACACATCCATCAATGGGCTCTCACAATATCTTTGATCTTCATTATTCTGACCTGGTCAGACCTTTCCATTTCGGACAGTTTCATCGTTATAAACTTCACTGTTTCCTCGAGAGCAGGGATGAGCACATACTCGAGGGAGTTTACCCTTCTGCGTGTCCTAACGATTTCATCAGCGATCATCTGCAAGGCTTTCTCTTTTGACGCCAGGTCAATGAGTTTTTCCACTACACTTTCAAGGGCGACGAGGGACGCATCCAGCTCAGGTGAGGTAGTTATGAAACTGTAGGAGATCATTTCGCCAGAAATCTCCTGCTCAAACTCAGGAACTTTGAGATTCATCAACACAAGAAGCTTTTCCTTAACGCTTACGCTTTTGGTTGGAATGAGAAAGGCTTCCTGAACCTCTTCGGGTTCCATCAGAGCACGCGCAAAGAGAAATCTCCTCGTAGTCTCAGTCAACTCCCTTTCCACTTCCTCCCTCAGTTCTTTAATTCCCCGCATTAGAATCAGAAGCTGTCTGACCAGCTCGTCCTGCTTGTCCTTTAACAGCTTATGTCCTCTTTTCGCAAGAGCCGTCCGCTTTTTCAGGCGGAGGAGCTCCATCCGGGTTGGGTTAACATCCAGCTTCATGATTCCTCTTTTTTGAATCTTGGAAGATACTTGTCAAGGTACTCGTCTCTGATTCTCTTGAGTTCCGATCTCGGGAACATGGATAGAAGTTCCCAGCCCAGATCAAGTGTCTGGAAAATACTACGATCTTCGTATTCACCCTGACCCACATATCTTTCTTCGAAGATGTCGGCAAATTTGTAATAGAGTTTGTCCATTTCAGAAAGTGCTGCCTCACCGAGGATAACTGCAAGCTCCTGAGCCTCTTTTCCGCGCGCATAGGCAGCAAAGAGCTGGTTAAAAACATCTGAATGATCTTCACGCGTTTTCCCTTCGCCAATTCCTTTGTCTTTCAACCTCGAAAGCGAAGGGAGAACATCAATTGGTGGGTAGATCTTTTTTCTGTGTAGTGCGCGGGAGAGGATAATCTGGCCCTCTGTGATATATCCTGTCAGGTCAGGAATTGGATGTGTCTTATCATCTTCGGGCATCGTAAGAATTGGGATAAGTGTAATTGATCCTTTCTTTCCCTTGATTCTTCCTGCCCTTTCGTAAATGGTAGCGAGGTCTGTGTATAAATAGCCTGGATATCCGCGTCTGCCGGGAACCTCTTTTCTTGCAGCAGAAATTTCGCGCAATGCTTCACAGTAATTCGTCATGTCCGTCAATATAACGAGAACATGGTAATCCTTTGTAAAAGCAAGGTATTCAGCGGTGGTTAGAACAACTCTTGGAGTTGCGATTCTTTCGATCGCCGGGTCGTCCGCAAGATTCAAAAACAGAACGGTCCTTTCCAGTGCACCAGTCTTTTTAAAGTCATTAATAAAAAATTCTGCCTCTTCGAAAGTTATGCCCATTGCGCCAAACACAACAGCGAATTCCTCTTCTTCGCCAAGAACCTTGGCCTGTCTTGCAATCTGGGCAGCAAGTTTATTGTGTGGAAGACCTGATCCTGAGAAAATGGGAAGTTTCTGGCCTCTGACAAGGGTGTTCAGTCCATCTATTGCGGAAATTCCTGTTTGAATAAACTCGTTTGGATAGTCTCTTGAGAATGGATTAATCGGGGCTCCGTTAATGTCGCGGCGTTCTTCTGCAATAATTTCCGGACCTCCGTCAATGGGTCTCCCGAGTCCATCAAAGACACGGCCAAGCATATCAACAGAAAGGGGAAGCTCTATTCCGCGAGCAAGAAATCTAACCTTTGTTTCCGGGGTATCGATACCAGTTGTTCCTTCAAATACCTGGATTAAGGCTTTATCTCCCTCGACCTGGAGAACCTGGCCATGTCTGACTTCGCCTCCAGGTAAAATTATTTCAACAAGTTCAGCGTATTTAACATCATCCACTCCTTCAACGAGAAGGAGGGGACCCGAGATGTCGTTAACAGCCTGATACTCGATAAATTTCTTTGGATTAAGCGACAGAGACGGCATTTTCTATTTCCTCCCTGATGGAATTTACGACTTCCTCAATTTTATCCTCTGTTGCGTATTTCATTCTTGCTATCCTTTCCCATGTGGGCAACTTTTTGAGTTCTGAAACGGTCTGCCCCTTTGCCACGAGTTCCTTGAGCTTCTCGTAGAAAAAGAGTATGGTCTTGAGCATGAGATACTGTTTTTTCAAAGATGTGTAGGTGTCAACCTCGTGAAAGGCGTTTTGGTGTAGAAAGTCTTCCCTGATTGATCTTGCGATTTCGAGCAAAAGCTGATCCTCCTGAGAAAGATTCTCCACACCCACAAGCCGGACAATCTCCTCGAGTTCAGCTTCTTTTTCGAGTATTCTCATTGCCTCGTTTGTGAGATCGAAGAAATCAGGTGCCACATTTTTCGAGAGCCAGTCTTTTGAAATATCCCTGTAAAGCGAATAGCTCGTTAACCAGTTGATAGCAGGGAAGTGTCGTCTATAAGCGAGCTTGTCCTCAAGGGACCAGAAAACTTTAACGACCCTGAGGGTTGCCTGAACAACGGGATCTGAAAGATCGCCGCCCGGAGGAGAAACGGCGCCAATAACTGTAAGTGCTCCCTCCCTGTCCGGTGAGCCAAGGCACTTAACCCTTCCAGCTCTCTCATAGAAAGTTGCAACTCTGGCTGCAAGGTATGCAGGATAACCCTCTTCACCGGGCATCTCCTCGAGACGACCGGAGATCTCTCTCATCGCTTCAGCCCATCGAGAAGTTGAATCAGCCATAAGTGCGACAGAGTAACCCATGTCACGGAAATATTCGGCAATTGTGATTCCCGTATAAACTGACGCCTCTCTCGCGGCAACTGGCATGTTTGATGTATTGGCTATCAAAACCGTCCTCTCCATCAGTGGGAGTCCTGATCTCGGATCTTTGAGCTCTGGAAATTCTATCAACACATCCGTCATTTCGTTTCCACGCTCTCCACATCCTATGTAAACAACAATATCAGCGTCTGACCATTTTGCAAGCTGATGCTGAATCACTGTTTTACCCGAACCGAACGGTCCCGGCACGCAGGCAGTACCACCCTTGGTTACAGGGAAGAATGTATCAATAACACGCTGTCCGGTTACCATTAACTCAACGGGCAAAATTTTCTCCCTGTAAGGTCTTGGCTTACGAACAGGCCACTTCTGCATCATAGTGATCTCTTTTTTCTCACCTTCTGGTGTTTTGACCACCGCAACGGTCTCTTCGACTGTGTACTCGCCCTCTTTGATTTCCAGCAGCTCACCTCTGATTCCGGGAGGAACCATGATTTTGTGTACTACAAGCTCCGTCTCCTGAACTTCACCTATAATGTCGCCCTCTTCAACTGTATCGCCTTTTTTCTTCACCGGCTTAAAATGCCATTTCTTTTCTCTGTCGAGAGCCGGGACATGAATACCCCTTGTGATAAAATCACCGGCAATAGCTGCAATTTTGTCAAGGGGCCTTTCAACTCCGTCATAAATGGATCTTATCAATCCGGGACCGAGCTCCACCGATAGGGGAGCTCCCGTTGGATAAACCGGCTCTCCCGGTCCAACACCTGCTGTTTCTTCATAAACCTGAATTGATGCAAGATCCCCCTTGAGCTCAATAATCTCACCCAGAAGTTTCTTCTCACTTACAAGGGCAACATCGTACATCTTTGCCCCACTCATTCCCTCAGCAACTACAAGGGGTCCTGCAACCTTTACTATTCTGCCAACTCCCATGTCTTTTTCTCCTTAAAAAATGTCTGCTCCAATTGCTTTCTTTATTATCTCCCTTAAATTTTCAAAAGCCTTACCACTCGTGCCAAGAGGACCAGGTATTGCTGAAATCACGGGAACCGCCATTTCCATCGTTCTTTCGATTAACTCTGAAATGTGACCGTAATAGTCTTCCTGTACGAAAATCAGAGAATAACCGCCATCAATTGCCTTTTCCACCGCCTCAACAGCCTCCTCAGCACTGTTCACAATTTTTATATCAAATCCCACAGCACTGTACGGCATTACGACATTTTTATTTCCGATACAGATTACATTACTCATTAAACCACCACCGTAAGGCTTTCTTTGATTTCTTCAGGATTAACCCGATAGGTTACACCAATGAATGTTATCCTCAATGCCCTGATCTCCTCAAACTTGAAGTACAGATACGCGATAAGCGGTTCAACTCCCATGTCCACTTTTCTTGTTTCCATCAAGAATCCGTTAAGATACCCTTTCATCAGCTTTTCGTATTCCCTTAATGAACCCGACTCTTTGTATGCCCTGAATCCCTCTTCGTAAATTTTCCCGTAAGGGGTATAGGATAGGCGATCAACAAGTCCCTCTGGCTCCTCGCTTAAAAGTACATCAGTGTCGAGAAACCCTGACGGCAGAAGATTTGCCTTCAGCAATTCAGGGGTATCCAGAAATCTGAGACGGAGATAGGTCCGTATGTTGATAAGGTCAGCTTCAAGTCTGTGATAAACCGCAAAGAAATCGTTGTCAGTTAAAGGCTTTGTAAGAAAGTCATACATCGACCTGTCAACAGCGGTTGAAAGGTCTCTGTAGCTTTTGTTTTCGTAGAAGGCGGAGACACCTGCTTCAACTGCACGGGATAAATGTTCGGGGAGCCAGGAATACCTCTCGTCTTTGAAAATCTGCTTCAGTTCGTCCGTCTTAACCGCCCCATGATCTGAAAGTGCGAAATCGAAACTCTTCTCTTCGATTTTTGATTTGAGTAGCACTTTTATGTTGTGAAAGTCGAATCTCGCCCTTGCCTTGTACTTTAAAGGTTCGTCCACGCACAGTTCATCGAAGGTTTTGAGCACCTCTCTTCTTTCGTTCAACAGCATCCTTTCAAAGGAATCTTCATCCCTTACATCAGATAGATACCGTGAGTAGGGCGTCTCCTGAAGAAACTTCAGATACTCGGTAACATCCGGTGCTTCAGCAAGTCGATCAAAGAAGCTTCTCGGAATCAGATCCTTCTCAAGTACACGGATTCGACCTACAGCATAGGTGTACCTTTCATCCTCTTTGCCGAATGGGGGATATTTTAAAAAGTTAATAGCCATTATTCCTCAAAGAGCAGGCTCTTTAGATGATCCTCAATATCGTCCTTCAGTGTTGGGATGATAACTGAGGGTGCAAGGTTGATTTCCACCTTTCCGTGCCTGAGTAAAAATCCACTTGAAAGGGGTACATCCTCATTTTTTAGCTTCAAATCCAGCCCGGTCCGTTGACTCAGTTCTTTCACAAACTCGCTATCAACCCTCTTTTCCGCTTTTCCGGGGATCACATCAAAAGATCCGTTGAGGTTCAGAGCTTTTATGAAATTAGTCATGTGATCCAGGTAATCTTTTCTGCTCTCTGACTCAAGCTTTGAAATAGCTCTCTCAAACACAGTTCCCACGATTTCTCTTTTTGCGGCAAGCACCTTTTTCCTGAGCTCTATCAGTTCAAGTCCTACCCTTTTCTCTTTCTCTTTCCTGTAAGCTTCTTCAGCTTCTTTCCTGGCAGATTCGAGGATAAAGTTTTTCTCTTTCTCTGCATCCTCAAGAATTGCCGCAGCTTCTTTTTCTGCGTCCTCAAGGATCTTCTTCGCCTGCTCTTCGGCGTCTTTCAATATTTTTTCTGTAATCTTTGATCCCTGCATGATTTTAGACTTTAATGTTGATCATCAGGAAGAAGCTCGTGAGGAATCCAAGCACTGCATAAGTCTCAACCATTGCGCCATATATCACGGGCTTCATTGCCTGATCCGGCCTCTTGGCTGTGAGATCAATTCCGGAAGCGCAAACCTTACCCTGATGGATTGCCGAGAGAAGACCAGCAAATGCAATGGGCAGTGCAGCTGCAAAGAGTTCAAGTCCCTGCGCAACTGTAATCATCTTTGGTGTCCCAAGCAGTCCGACCTTCAGTATGATGAAGAGTGCTATGATGAATCCGTAGAATCCCTGTGTTCCAGGCAACGCCACAAGCAGGAATAGACGCCCAAACATATCCGGAGCCTCTGATAGCACTCCGGAAGCTGCCCTTCCTGTATATCCAATTCCTATTGCTGATCCAATTCCTGCCATAAAAGCTGCCATCGCAGCTCCTATCATTGCTATGTAAAGACCGCTCAATGCCAACCTCCTTTTAAAAATTTTTTACTTCTTTATCTCCGTAAAATAACCCTCGATTTCGAAGGGTTTGAACTCATGACCTCCGTTGTCATAAAACTTCGTAAAAAATTCCACATACTGAAGCCTCAAACTGTGTACAAACGCACCCATAACATTTATAATGATCGAGAACAGGTGACCGCCTATAAAAATCAATACAGCAAGAATAATCCCGATAACAGGTACCGGTAACACAAGCTTTGCAACAATGTTAATTGACATTGCAATACCCGCGGTCACCATTCCAAGTGCCATCAGCCTGACATAAGAAAGGAGATCACCAACATATCCTGTAACTCCATACAGGTTGTAGAGCCCTTTCACCACCCTGACAATAAAGTTGCCCGATGTCCCACCACTCAGGAAAACAATGAGAATTATGGGGACAAAGATGAAGAATGCCATAACATAGCCCAGAATACCGTTATGGAACAGCACATCACCAAAAGACATGCCACTCTTTGATGACACGAAGTACGCGATTATGACAAACAACAGCATAAAGAACCACGAGAGTTCGTTGGCAAGACCGTCAATGAACTCACCGTTTTTCACCTTTTTGTAAAAGCCAACCAGTAAACCAAGCTCCACCTGTACAAGGCCGAATGCAAGTGATAGATAAAAGAAAGGCATGGGATCAATCATGGGATCAAACAGAAGGAGACTATTTCTAAACTTATGAAGGAACGGCACCGGCAAAGAGGTGAAAAGATCACCGAACCAGCTTCCAGTCATCGCCCCTGCAAGAATTGAAGTGATCCCTCCAATTAGAAGCACGATGAGAAATTGCATCCTGCCCAGTTTTTTCATTAAAAGGAGTGCAAGCAGTATCAGTGAAATTCCGTAACCCGCATCTGTGAGACATAGACCAAAGAAGATTGCAAAAAAGGGAGTCAAAAGCGGCGTCGGATCGACTTCCTTCAAATTGGGTAGGCCGTAAAGTTTCGTCAAAAGCTCAAACGGTTTGAAAATACCTTTGTTCTCAATGAATGTCGGTGGATTGTCCTCCGGAGAAGGATCCTCCACCGAATATGTGGCGGATTCGAACCTCTCCACAAGTCTGTCGAGCCTGCCAATATCCCTTTCCTTAATCCATCCAACTATCAGAAAAGTGGTCCGGGTCTCAATACCACTGCCTTTTACTTTGACCTTGTTCCCTATGTTTGAAAGATAGTCGTAAACAACAAACAGCTTGGTTTTCTCGCCTACAAGACTTTTAATTTCTTTAATCCTCTCCTCCCGCTCCCTCCACAGGGATTCGAGCTCCTTCTTAAACTTCTCCACCAGATCCCTTGGTTTCCCCTTCAACCCTCTGAAATCAACCTGTTCAAAACCAATCTTCAAAAGAGCATTTTTTACTTCTGATGCATTCTCCTTGAGAAACACAATAACAACATAAGAAAACCTTGAATCCCTGCTGATGATCGAGACTTCCGCATTCTCAATAGATTTGAGATCATCTTCGTGATTCAGGGGAACGGATCCGGCAAGGATCTCGACTCTTTCAGACTCACCGATCTCCTCAAGTGGCATATCGAGATCGTACCATTTTCTCAATGTGTCAATCTTCCCCTGCAGGTTGGATTCGAGATTTTTGATTTCGCCAAGCCTTTTCTCTATTTCCTCAATTCTGTTCAGAGTCGCTTCATAATCGTATTCTGCAGGGATCTTCTTTAAATCCTCTTCTGTAATTTCGGGTTTTATTTCGAAGAAGGTCTCAAGGAAGCTTTTCTTTGTGTCAAACTGGTTGATGAATTCAACTGCCCTTTTGATACGGGAAAGTTTATACTCAATCTCTGGATCCGTAACTTCCAGCTTTCTTTCCTTTACTTCCGGGAGGTCTTTGAGTGCAGGGTCCTCTTTTACATCCGTAATATGTACTATCCCCTCTTCCTGAAGGGAGTCGATTAGTTCATCTTTTTCGCTTTTGTGAACAACAAAAGTAACTTTCTTGACTTTAACAATAGCCATTATTCAAATACCAGTTCAAAAATTTTTTTAACGGCGGTATCAATTTTTTTGCTACCCGATTCTTTGATTTTTTTGATTTCTGCCTCGGTGGTGGAGCGCAGCTTTTCGATCTCTTCTCTGGCTTCGGATTCGGCTCTTGAAACGGCATCCTGGATGAGTTTTTCTCTCTCTTTCAGTGCTTCAGCTCTTATCTCCTCCTGTTGCTTTTTTGCGTTCTGGATAATCTCTTCAGCTTTTTTCTTTGCCTGCTCAATTATTTCTTGAGCTCTTTTTTCAGCCTCTTTAATTTCGCGGATGATTTCAATTGCCAACTTCAAACCTCCCTTTAAAAAATCGGTGGATAATGATTGTAGTGATGTTTAACTGGTAATGTCAAGGAAAGTGGTGAATTTAGGGGGAGATAAAAATGTGGGCGGGGCGCTTTGCGCCCCGCCCACAGATCATACCTGGTGGGCGAACCAGGATTCGAACCTGGGACCTCCTCCTTGTAAGGGAGGCGCTCTCACCAGGCTGAGCTATCCGCCCACCTTTGTCATCCAACCAACCCTAACTCTCTTGTGTCCCCTCTTTCACAGCTCTGAGCAACAGAGCTGCCTTCCTCTTTCTCCTTGCAACCGTATTCCTGTGCAAAATACCCTTTGTTACTGCTTTGTCAAGAGCAGAATAAAGCTCCCTCAGAAGCTCCTCCTTCTTCTGAGGATCCTGCTCCTTCATGAACTTCTTGGTTACGGTTTTTATAAAAGACTTATAACTCTTATTTCTCAACCTCTTTTTTCTGTCCTGTCTTATCCTCTTTATTGCAGATTTATGATTTGCCATACCTCACTGTCCTCCCAAATTTTAGTGCATTATTATTAATCACCCTGTCATCCAGTGTCAACCTGGCAGGAGGGAAGGGTTATTTAACCAGGTTCTCTGACGCAGCGACGAGCCGCTCAAGAGAGCTTATTAGTGCGTGAACCTCTTTTTCGTCGAGATCCTTTATTAACTTTCTCAGAAACTTAACCCGCTCTTCGATCACACGCTCAATCACCGCATTTCCCTTGTTTGTCAGAGAAATTATCACATTCCTCTTGTCGTTGACATCCTTCTCCCTCTTGATGAAATTCTTACTCTCAAGACGATCGAGCAAGCCTGAGACCGTACTCTTTGCGAGGTGTAGTTCCTGAGTGAGTTTTCCCTGCGTCATGTCTCCGTTGAAATATATCTTCACCATCAGATCAAACTGTGGTGTGGTTATACCAAAATCTTTGAGAGCAGCCCTTCCCTTCTTTTTTACTGTGTACGATAGGGTGCGAAGGAGTTGCTCTATTCTTTCTGCATCACTGTTCGTATTCATAAGTGCCCTAATCTTAAAATAAGCCTTCTACTTTGTCAACCAATAAAATCAGTGATTTTGAGAGTTTGAAGGGAGGGAAGGTGGGAAAATTTTAGGCAGGATGTGCTGCCTCCCGCGTTCGCGGGAGGCAGCACATCCTGCCTACCTATAAATCACATCCTTTGGTATGTTGTCCAGTGTCCCGTGGGACAGCTTGTGCTTCAACACAAGCTTCTCCCATTGCCTGTCAACATACTTCTGAATGTATTCGATCCTGTCCTCGGTTAAATGTCTGAACCTGCCCTGAATCTTGAGGTATTCCTTAACAGGTAGCCCTTTGGGCCAGTAATTTATCGTGTACTTCTCTCCATAGTCCTCGATTTCGTAAAGAGGGAAAACTCTCGTCTCTACCGCAAGTCTTGAAACTTTAACAGAAACATCAGACGGTATTTTCCATCCAGGGGGACATGGGGAGAGCACATGGATGAACCTCGTACCCCGAATCTCCTTGGCTTTCTTGAATTTTCTGATAAAATCTTCAGGATAGGCAATAGTTGCCGTTGCCTGATACGGAATACTGTGAGCCGCGAGTATTTCCATGATGTTCTTTTTGGGTCTATCCTCAGGGTGTTTCTCCGGTGTCGTCGTTGTCCATGCACCATAAGGTGTTGCACTTGAGCGCTGTATTCCCGTGTTCATGTATGCCTCGTTGTCATAAACAACATAGATTATGTCTTCGTTCCTTTCAGCAGCACCTGAAAGAGCCTGAATTCCAATGTCAAATGTTCCTCCATCACCAGCCCATGCCATGACAGTTACATCGCCTTTACCGCGAATTCTCAAGCCGGACTTGATACCCGAAGCAACCACTGCTGCCGTCTCAAAAGCGGTATGGAAAAGTGGTACTTTTATAGCATGTGCAGGGAAAGCACCATCGATAATAGTCCAGCAGCAGGCAGGAATTACCACCACTGTGTTCGTGCCCAGGGCTTTGAGTGCAAATCTCATGGCTATTGTTGCCCCACAACCCTGGCACGCAAGATGGCCTGAATTAAAGTTTTCTTCCATTGGAACCTGATTGTACCAGAAGCTCATGGTTTTACTCCTTTCCAGATTATGTCTTCCTCAATTTCATCCCTGTTTTTCACATCTTCAATGATGTCTCTTATGTCCTTTGGCGTGATGTCGCGCCCACCAAGCCCGAGAATGTAGCCGAACATGGGCGGTCTCTCTCCATCTTTCAGTCTGTAAAGTGCGGATTTCAATTCTGAGTAAAAGATGCCGTGATGCCCGAAAGAAATGTTACGATCGAGCACTGCAACCTTCTTACGACAGCAAAGAACATCTCTAAGCGCATCGGCAGGGAAAGGTCTGAAGGCACGGAGTTTTAAAACCCCGACCTTCTCGCCTGTTTCGTTTCTGTAATGTTTGACCGTGTATTTTACCGTACTGGTAAAAGCACCGGCTGAAACCAGCACAATGTCAGCGTCGTCAAGCATGTATCCCTCGTACAGGCCGTACTTTCTTCCGAAATGGTCACCGAAATTTTCACCTTCCTTCACTATCACATCAATAGCTTTTTCCATGGCTTTTTGCATCTTATAGCGCCATTCCATATAGACATCAGGACCTCCAAGGGCACCGACTGCATAATTGTTGCCAGGTTCTACCACATAAAGCGGGTTCTCTCTTGGAGGCAAAAATTCGTCAACCATTTCCTGGGGATAGATTTCAACAGGTTCGTTTGTGTGGGAGAGGACAAAAGCCTCGAGCACGATCATAACAGGAAGATTAACCTGCTCGGCAATTTTGTATGCAAGTATGACATTGTCCAGCGCTTCCTGGTTGGATTCCACATAAATCTGGATCCAGCCTGTGTCTCTTTGAGCGAGTGAGTCTGTCTGTTCTGTCCAGATGGACCATGGAGGTCCGAATGCCCTGTTCACATTTGCAAGGACAATTGGGAGTCTTGCCCCTGCTGCCCAGTGGAGCATTTCGTGCATTAGAGCAAGTCCCTGTGCAGATGTTGCCGTAAAAGCTCTTGCACCTGCGGCAGATGCGCCTATAACAGCGGACATGGCAGAATGCTCTGATTCTACCTTGATGAATTCCGCCTCAAGCTCTCCGTTTGCCACCATTTCAGAGAGGAGCTCAACAATGGTGGTCTGAGGCGTTATTGGATAGGCTGAAATTACCTGAACCCTCGACAACTTAACTCCCCAGGAAATGGAGTTGTTTCCCGTTAAAACTTTTTTGATTCCAGATTTAACAGTTGCCATAACCTAACCTCCTAAAAGGTTCTCACCTGAACCATCTGAATCACATCTCTCGGACATTCTGCTGCGCAGATACCGCATCCTTTACAGTAATCGTAGATGAAGACAGGTTGGTCGTTTTCCCATCCTATTGCCATATCCGGACAGAAGACCCAGCAGGTACCACATCCATTACAGTGACCACACGAGAAGCATCTGAGCGCCTCCTTCTGGACCTGTTCTGCCGTGTAGTCCCCGATTTCTTCCCTGTCAAAGTGTTTGATTCTTTCGTCAACCGGAATTTCCGGCTGCTTCTCCCGTGGCTCTTTTATGAAGTAATCGAGGACGATTTTCTTGTATTCTACAACTTTTTCAAAGGGTTTGAATTCCTTAAGTTCCAGACCGTTCAGTCTTCTGTCAATATTCACAGCGGCACGCTTACCAAGTGCAATTGCTTCAATGACCGTTGCAGGACCGAGAACCAGGTCGCCGCCTGCAAATACCTTTGGATCTCTGGTTGCTGTGGTCTTGAGATCCACATCCAGCCAGCCTTTTTCGCCCAGAAGATCCTTCGGAAAAATCGAAAGATCTGCAAGTTCACCTATTGCCGTTATCACGGCGTCGTATTCCTCTGTAAATTCAGAGCCCTCAATGGGAATTGGTCTCCTTCTCCCCGACTCGTCCGGCTCACCAAGCTGCATCTTTATGTTTGTCAGTCTGATCTTACCGTCCTTTTTCTCGGCTTTTACAGGAAGTGTGAGAAACTTGAACTCGATGCCGTCCTCCATTGCCCTTTCAATCTCCTCCCGGATGGCTGGCATCTCCTTTTCTGTTCTTCTGTAAAGGACCACAGGAGTTGCCCCCAGCCTTAGCAAACTCCTCGCAACATCCATTGCTACATTACCGCCACCGACAACTGCAACCCTTCCTCTGTACTCTCTGATTCTGCCAGTATTCACATCCTTTAGAAATTCAACTCCCTTGATGAAAAACTCCTCACCGGGGATCTTCATCTCTCTTTCAATCGGCGCACCGGTACCGAAAAATACTGCGTCGTACTGGTTTTTTAATTCTTCAAAGCTTATGTCCCTGCCCACTTCGACTCCGGTCTTAAACTCAATACCTTCTCGCACAAGAGCTTCAATTTCTTTATCAAGAATGTCTTTTGGCAGCCTGTAATCCGGTATTCCGTATCTCAGAACGCCCCCGGGTTTCTCATCTCTTTCGAACACGACGACATTGTAGCCCTTTTTTCTGAGATAGTGAGCCGCTGCAAGCCCGGCTGGTCCTGAGCCGACAATGGCAATCTTCTCGCTTCGTGTAACATCGGGCGGACTCCACTTTTTGTCCAGGTACATGTCTCCGAGAAACCTTTCAATACCACGAATACCAATGGGTTCGTCAAAAAATCCCCTGTTACACTTTTGCTCACAAAAGTGGGGACAGACACGACCGGTAATTGACGGAAAGGGGTTGCTATCGTGGAGAATCTTTGCCGCCTCGTCAAATCTCCCCCTTATCAGCATGTCAAAGTATAGGGGAATTTCAATACCTGCAGGGCATGCTGCGGTACAGGGTGCTGTACTTTCTTCAAGAACAGGCTGAATATTCTTCCAGCTCCCGGTTTTGTTTATCAGCGTTGTCTCAAGTGTAATGGGAGCTTCAGGAAGGTTATGAAGACCATATTTTTCGCTCATACTTTTACCTCCGATGCCTTTCTAATCTTGACCGAATAATAAGCCTCTTCTGCTGCTTTTGCGTTTTCCTCCGGCTTGATGGGGACGGTTTGCTTTATGGCTTCTTTAATGCTTTCAATGCTCACAAGCTTCGTTGCACCTGCATAACCACCGAGAATAGCCGTGTTCACAATAGGTTGTGCCTTTGTACCCAATCCATACTTGATGGCGATGGAGGAGGCATCAACTGTTGCCACATTGTAGATTTCAGGGATGTTGAGTTTTTCCGGCGGGTCTGGTGAATTGATAACAACCCAGCCACCGGGTTTTAGACCTTCAAGCACATTTATCTGATCGAGCAGCGTCGGATCAAGGATTATTATCTGATCGGGCTCGTATATCTGGGATCTGACAAACTCCTCTTCACCGGGTTCTGCTACTCTCAGGTATGCCTGGACAGGAGCACCTCTTCGCTCCACCCCATACTGGGGATACGATTGAATGTATCTACCTTCTAAAAAGAATGCTATTCCGAGGGCTTTGGAAGCAACTACTGTTCCCTGCCCTCCACGACCGTGCATTCTGATCTCGATCATAAAAGATTACCCCCTTTATCGATTTTTCTGGTGCTGGAAGTGCTTTTCGATTCCTAAAGACAGGGAAAAAATGGAATGTGTTAAGACCTGATAGCATTGTCCAAAGATTATTGCACAAAGTTACATCCTGTCAAGGGAAGTTAATCAACTGTGATTCAAAATGGTGTACCCCGGTAATTGAAGATTTTTAAATACCGGAAACGCAATTTTTATATATCAACCTGCAGGACACACTGCTTTTAAAATTCCTCTTCTTTGCTGCTCGCCGGGGGTGGATTAAGGAAGAAGCCTTTTTCTCAATCCCTTCCCGCGGTCAGAGGAAGGTTTTATGATAAGCACGAGAAAACCCTTATTAATTTTTAACTTACGGCTGAGAGTGTGCGAGCTATGCGGTTCCTACAGTTTCCATCGCTACGGTATATTTCCCAAAGCCATGTCCCTACCAAGGCAGAGGGTGGCTTACAACCCGTCTTCACTGCGGTGCCTTAAAACCCGTAGAGATGTAATCCTCCACAACGCGGGAATGTATTCACGCACAGCAGGAGGGGATGTCGAAGCTGGACCCTCCTCATAAATTTTGGGAAGCATGGAAGTTGGCTGCCACATAGAGGGATCCATCTTACCTGATGAAATAAGAATCAATAAATCGTTACTTCCACAAAATAAATGGGTCGTAAGAAGGGTGGAGGAGTCCATACAGGTGAAATTGGTACTGATAAATTTTTTAACCTCTCGGTTATGGGATGAGAAGAAACATACATCTCAAAAGACCGGGGTTTTTACGGGCATATAAAGTTTATTTCTTTTGATGTAGCTCTCAACAGCATCAGGGACGAGATATTTTATGGATTTTCCCTGAGCCACTCTTTGTCTGATCTCAGTACTTGAAATTTCAATTTCCCTCTGTCTGACGAAGATAACTTTCGGATGTATTTTTTCTCTCGTATGCTGGCATCCTTTTCTTTCCATAACGACAAGATATGCGTATTTGAATATCTCCATGGGTTTATACCATGTCTGTATTCTTGAGTACTGGTCCATGCCAATAAGGAAGTAAAAGGTGTCCTGCGGGAAGAGATTTTTGAGTTCTTTGAGGACTTCGACTGTGTAGGATTTGGGGAGATTGAGTTGTTTTTCAAATTGACTGGCGGTGAAGCCGCGGAGCGGCTTCACCGCCAGATTCACCATATTAAACCTATCTTTAAAATCCGCAACTGCACTCTTGTGGGGTGGGTTATGACTCACAAGAAATATCATCTTCTCAAGCCCGAGGATCTCCTTAACATCCCTGGCAACTATTAGATGTCCGATATGAACGGGGTCAAACCTCCCCCCCAGAATTCCAACTTTCATCCCTGTGGATTTTCACTCTTTGTGGAGGCTGTCCTGGCGCTGTTCAATTTCTCCATACACTCGGCAAGACGCTCCTTTGCCTTTTCGCTTATCTTTGCATAAGGATACTGCTCAAGCAAGTACTCAAGATAAATTTTCTCTGCATTGTACTGCCTTAAATGCCTGTATGTTTCGGATATTAAAAACAGTTTCATTGCGAGCCGCTCCTCACCCTCCCTTATCAACGCCTTTATCTCGTCCCTGTACCTGGTGTCAGGATTTTCAACAAGAAATTCTCTTGCGATCCTGATACCACGCTTCGTATCACTCTGATCAAGCTCCGGATTAGGTGTCTTTGAAATGTATGCTTTAATCAACCCTATGTACGCCTGCTCGTAATAAACACTGTTGGGAAACTGGGTTATCAGAAACTTAAACTCGTTTATGGCATTGTCGTAATCCTTTGAATGGAGATAAGACTGGGCAAGGTAAAACTGGGCATCGTCCACATATCTGCTTCTCGGAAATTCATAAAGGATTTTGTTGAAATAGTTTATTGCCTTGGAATACTTGCCCTGCTTGTAATACTTCATCGCTGTGATAAAAATCTGATCAACTGTTACCGGCCTGTGGGTTTTTCTTATCGAGCAGGAGACCGAAAGGAAAACTATTAAAATTATCGGGAAAATCCTTTTCATGAGCCCTATGATTTTACATGATAACTTCTTCAAAGGTCAACCAAAATGACTCATCCGAAAAGAAGTGCCAGAATCTTGGGGAAAAGCTGTATGTTGTGAATCCTAAACCGGGAGGTTCCATTAACCTTCGAGATTACCTGTGATTCTGAGATATATGCATCAGCTTGTATATGGGCTCCACTGGTAAATTTCACAAAATAAAAGATTTCGGTGATCAATCCAGTCATTGATTCTGTCTAAAAATGCGTGCTCTGACTATCTGCACACTGAATTTTGAGTTTGCTATATCAAAAAACCACTTTGGCTTATATGCTTGTACTTAAAATTTCCATGAGTAATGTCATGATCAGAATATGCATTACACACCCTTTCCCGAATGCTGAAGAGGTTTGGGAGATTTACTTTTCGATTCCCACTGCGCTTTGCGGTGTGTTAATGATTATTTTTCGATCTCCCTGCATAGCGGGAGGGAAGACGGCAGGTGATCCCCTCCCGCAAAATACAAGTGCCGTGAGTTATATCTCTTATTTACCCCCATCTTGCGAGAAAAATTCCTACCCCTCCCCCGCAGTGCGTTTAGCACTGCGGGGGAGGGGTTTGGAATTTCCCCCACAAGATGGGGGTAAATAAGAGATATAACTCACGGCACTTGTATTTTGCGGGAGGGGATCACCTGCCATCTTCCCTCCCGCTATGCAGGGAGATCG
>CAZNDM010000072.1:0-8811 GCA_964571845.1 uncultured bacterium
GCCTCATTGGGATATGGGAAAACTGTCAGACAATGATCCTGAAAATCAACCCCGTAAGAGTGGCAACAACCAGCCCGAGCAGGATGGAATACAGCATTATTTTCTTTCCGTACTCCCGCCAGATTATGCCAATCGTGGAAATACAGGGAATATAAAAGGTAACAAACATCGTAAAAACAACGATCTGCTCACGGGTTAACACCTCGTTGAGCCTGCCCATCTCAGCACCGAGTGCCTGGGCGAGCATAACGAGTGTGAGCTCCTTTCTCAAAACACCAAATATCAATGTCGTTCCCACCTCGCGCGGTAACCCCAGCAGAGTGTGAACAAGTGGTGAAAATACGGTATTTATCAAACTATCAATATTCAGGTATTGGATTATCCCCAGCACGACACTACCTGCAATCAGAAGAGGCCAAGCAAGGTAAATAAAGTTTTTCACCTGCAACCATGTCTTATCAAAAGTAATTTTGAGGGACGGAAGCTTATACGATGGGATCTCCATGAGAAGCCCGTAGGAGGGAGTCTTGAAAAATCCATTCAAAATCCTGCCCAAAAAAGCCACTACAAAAATATTGAAAATAAAGAAGAAAAGAGCCCACCACGGACCCAGGAAGTATGCGACGAGAGCGAATATCACCGTAATCCTTGCAGCACAGGGCACAAGTGGAACAAGCAGGGCTGAAATAATCCTGTCCCTTTCGTTATCGAGAATTCTCGTTGCCGCAATGGCAGGTACACTACAACCATACCCGAGTATCAGAGGGATAACCGACTTGCCGTGCAAACCTATTTTGTGCATAAGTCCATCAAGAAGAAATGCAACACGGGGAAGATACCCAAGATCCTCAAGGAAGGATAATAGAAACACAAGAGGTATAAAGTACGGTAATACAATCCCGATGCCACCAGCAATTCCCTGGATCAAACCTTCAAGAACAAAGCGGAGAAACTCACTCGAAACCCTCTGATGAACAATATCGAGTAACCTGTCGAATGGACCGGTGAAAAATTCCTCAAGAGGCGCACCTATTTTGAAAATTAGATAGAAGAAGAAAAAGAATACAACTCCGAGAATCACATAACCCAGTACAGGGTGCATCACAATAGTGTCAATCTTATCGTCAAGATTCTTTCTGACACTGTGCCTCACTTTTGTAACCTTTTCAGCGATCCTCATGGAGAGATTGTGTCTCTCAGCATGGATCACATCGGGGGCTGGAGCACCCATCAAATCCTCAAGCTCGCGCCTGAATTTATCCGCAAGATCAAGAATCTGCGGATAAGCCTTCATGAGATCTACAAAATAATCATCATTCTCAAGCAGCTTTATTGCGATCAGTCGAGGTGGTATTTTGATATTTTCATCTAAAACCTTTTCAACTTCCTTCGTCAACCTGTGAATTTTTTCCTCAACGATTCTTGAACATCGATAAAACTCGGGGGCTTTTTCTTTTTTCAAAACATCGAGGATGGTCTCAAACAAATCTTTAAGCCCCTTTCCGTGGACAGCCACTGTAGGAATTACCGGAATTCCAAGCGTCTGCTGTAGTTTTTTTACATCGATCTCAATTCCTTTGGATTTTGCCTCATCCATCATGTTCAGGGCTATCACCATGGGTTTTCCAAGCTCCATAAGCTGAAGAGTGAGCTCAAGACTGCGAGAAAGAAGGGTTGCATCCATAACATTGACGATGAGATCCACCTCTTCAGTCAGAAGATATTTCAGGGTCTCGTGTTCAGCCATATCCTGGGATGAGAGCGAATATGTGCCCGGAAGATCAATGATATCAAAAATCCTGCCCCGGTAATTCATTCTGCTTTTAGTGTACTGGACAGTGGTGCCGGGTAGGTTGGATGTCTGGGCTTTCAGACCGACGAGGGCGTTAAAAAGTGTACTTTTACCACAGTTGGGCTGTCCGACAAGAGCTATTTTTACAGGTCCGTACTTCTTCATAACGGTTTGACAATTATTTTTGAAGCGATACCGCGCCCGATAGCAACTCTTGTGCCATTTGTAACATTCTCGACGTAAATTGCACCACCGAAAGGACCAACAGAGAGGACCTTAACGACATCTCCAGGATTAATGCCAAGTTGCATAATCCTCATTCTCGCTCTTCTACCACCTGCAAAACTTACAACCCTGGCGGTCATTCCCGGTCTCAGATATACAAGACTTGTAAGTGATGTATCAAACATGGACGTAAATGATACCCTGCACGACGGGTCATGTCAATAATTGAGATTGATTCTCAAAATCTCTCACAGCCTGCAAAAATTCTTACTTTAAAATGGCTCAAAAATAGTGATAATTCACTTGATTCCCTGCGATGAGAGAAATCTCAAAAAGTATATTCCCCCTGAAAGTGCGTTCATGTAAGTTGTAAAAAACCTCCACAAGACGACGAGAACACCCACAAGATACTTCGGACACACGGTCAAAAATACGGCTGTTCCAGCAACTTCAGCAACACCTGAACCCCCGGGCGTGGGAGTAAAAACAAGGGATCCCTGAAGTAAGATCTCAAGAAACAGCGTCTTTTCAAGCACATATTTGACTCCAAGCCCGGAAAGCAATGCCGGTACAATAGCACTTCTTGAAATTACAGATACAAAACTGGCTACAACCGATGCAACAAGATAACTCTTTTTGGGTGCCCTGAAATAGGTTTTCATACTGTTACTTAAATGAAACGCCTCCTCCCTCACCTTGTGCCTCAGAGCACCAAACCTTCGGGGTATAATTTTCTCAATCAATGTTGGTTTTAAAGTTGCCACAAGATACGCAAGTGTAACAACACCGAGGATCAAAATGATATATCCGATGATTATTTTCATCGTGGATGACTTTACCCCGCTTGCACTTTTCAGCGCAAATGGAAAAAGAGCCAGAATGGTTAAATCCATGAGAATTCCCCTCATTATCAAAAGAGACAATCCCTCACCAACAGGCACATCATCCCTGCTCTTCAGGATCCAGAGCTGTAGAGGAAGGCCGGATATCTGAAAAGGGGTAACTGCTGCCAGAAAAGACCCCGTATAAATCGATCCAAAGGCAGTCACAACCCTTAACTTCCTCCCTATAGCTTTTGCAAGGAAAACGAGTCTCAAGCTATCAAAACCCACGTAAATAAGCCACAGAACAAACGCAACAAGGAGAAACTCAATATTAAAACTTGCAAGGGCTTTCAGCGTCCTGTGGGAGAATGTAACGGCAATAACTATAAAGGAAACGAGCGAAAAGAGAAAAAAAGATACTTTAAGCCCCTTTAAAATCTTCCTCCGGTTTTCACTCAATTTCTGGGGAATCTCATTCATCGCATGTACACGGGATGTTTCCGCATTTAGGGCATCCCTGCTCGTATTTCTTTACAGCTTCTTCCATATCAACACCGAGTAGATTGGCAAGTGAAAACAGCCAGGCAGCCACATCGGCAAACTCTTCCTTCAGATTCACAGGGTCACCCTTCCTGATAGCTCGAGCCAGCTCTCCCACCTCTTCGACAAACCACCTGAAGGTACCTTCAATTCCCCTTCTTGAGTCCTTTTCAAAATATGTGTCTTTTATAAGTTTTTGAAATTCTTTTATTTCCATAACCAGTTCAAAATGACAAAATAAAAAGGCGCAGCAGCCACAAGACTGTCTGTACGATCGAGTATTCCCCCATGTCCGGGGAACAAATTGGACGAGTCTTTAACACCTGCCTCCCTCTTGATCGCAGACTCTGCAAGATCACCCTGCTGGCCCATTATTGAAACTACATAAGCACTCACAAGAAGAAATGTGAGATCATCGAGTCCCGGAAGTCCGATAAACTTCACAATAAAAACATAGGGAATGAGCAGGATAAGTCCACCTACAAAACCCTCCCATGTTTTCTTCGGGCTTACAAGTGGCGCAAGCTGTCTCTTACCCCACTTCCTCCCCACAAAATAACAGGCTGAATCAAAATACCAGATGGTTACAAAGAAATACACAGAAACCCAGAATCCAAACTGTCTGGCTTTGAAAATGGAAAAACCGGCAAGTGAGAGAAGGATAATTTCAAAAAATAGCGAAAAATAAAGTCCAATACCCACACCCCTTGAATAGTAAAATGGGAAAAGTACCCACGGAACAAAAACAGCGTAAAGAACAGAGTAAACAATGGGAACATCCGTAACAGTGATCATTATAAGAAACGGAAGGAAAACGAGAAGGGCAAGGGGTAAGAGTTTTGCGAAATGAAGCTCGGACCTGATTTTTAAAAATTCTACAATACCCCCGGTCATGAAAACGATAATAAGTGCAAGGAAGTAGAACCTACCGAGGATTAGCGAAAAGATAACAATGGGGATCAGGATCGCACCGGTTATCACCCTTTTCTGAAGCTCAGTCAATTGATGTTACTCCTCCAAATCGTCTCTCCCTCCTGCTGTAATCTTCAATAGCCTTCAAAAGTTCGTCCTTTCTGAAATCGGGCCAGAGAGTCTCCGTTATGTAAATTTCAGAATACGCAATCTGCCACAGGAGGAAATTGGAAATTCTCATCTCTCCACTGGTTCTGATAAGAAGATCAGGATCAGGCAGTTCAGGGTCATACAGAAATTCACGGAAGTTGTCCTCATTGAGATCATCGATGTGCAACTCTCCTCGCTGGATCTTATCATAGGCTTTTTTAAAGGCATCAACAATTTCTGCCCTCCCCCCATAGGAGAGTGCCAGATAGAGTTTTAATCCGGTATTGGACTTCGTTTTTTGAATGGCTTTTTCAAGCTCACTTCTCACATCTTCAGGAAGCCGTGAAAGTCTCCCTATGGCACGGATACTGACATTCCGACGATTAAGGTCATCCACTTCCCTGTTCAGCATCCTTTTCAGCATGGACATCAACGCGTTGACCTCGTCTGAGGGCCTTTTCCAGTTCTCACTTGAAAATGTGTACAGGGTAAGATACTCCACCCCGAGTTCCGAGCAGGTTCTAACAACATCTCTTACAGATTCAATGCCAGCTCTGTGACCAAAAATTCTTGGTAAGCCTCGCCTCTTCGCCCATCTTCCGTTTCCGTCCATTATGATCGCAATGTGCCGTGGGATCTTCATTTATTCTTCTAATATCTCCTTCTCCTTTGCCTTCAGGATGTTATTGACTTCTTCAATATGCTCATCTGTTATCTTCTGAATCTTCTCTTCCGCCTTTTTCCTTTCGTCCTCAGAAATCTCCTTGTTCTTTTCCATTGTTTTTACCTTATCAATTCCGTCGCGGCGGATATTTCTGATGGCTACCCTTGCCTCCTCAGCCAGTTTTCTGACAAGTTTTATAAGGTCCTGTCTCCTCTCTTCTGAAAGGGGTGGGATAACCACACGGATAATGTTTCCGTCACTCTGCGGATTCAAGCCAAGACCAGATTTTCTGATAGCCTTTTCGATTTCTCCAATAACTGTTTTGTCCCAGGGCTGGATAACGATCAGCCTTGCTTCAGGGGCAACGATGCTGGCAACCTGATTCAGAGGGACCTGAGTTCCATAGTATTCAACCTTCACTCCCTCAAATATTGCAGGCGTCGCTCTTCCTGTCCTGATTCTCGAAATCTCCACCTTGAATGTTTCAACACTCTTCTTCATGCGAGTTTCAAGGTCTTTGTAAACATCGTTAAGTTCAGCCATATCCATTCCTCCTTTTGTTTTAAAAAATCAAGGCATTGATGCGAAATTTCCAGGGTTATCCCCTGATCAGGGTGCCTATCTTCTCACCGGAGATAATTTTAAGAAGTGAACCAGGCTCGAGAAGGTTAAAGACGATCACCTTCATTCCGTTGTCTCTGCAAAGAGTTGCAGCTGTCATGTCCATCACACGAAGGTTTTTCAGTACCATTTCGTCGAAGGTGAGTTCATCAAGTTTTTTTGCGGTCTTATCTTTAGATGGGTCAGCAGTGTAAACGCCGTCAACCTTTGTCCCTTTCAAAAGCACGTCAGCGTTAATTTCAATTGCCCTGAGTGCCGCAGAGGAATCTGTTGAAAAATAAGGGTTTCCGGTTCCCCCGGCAAAGATCACTACAGTTCCCTTTTTGAGCGTATTCTGCGCCCTATGGGCATCGTGCGGGGAAACGATGGCACCCACAGGGATTGCCGAGAAAATTTCTGCCTTTATACCATGTTTATTAAACACACTTTTGAGGGCTATGGAGTTAACGATTGTCCCCAGCATCCCCATAAAATCAGCAGAAATCCTATCAAGCCCCATCCTTTCGCTATTAACACCCCGAATTATGTTTCCTCCACCAACCACGAGAGCAACCTGTATGCCTTTTTCGTGGATTTTTTTTACTTCTCTAACGATATATTCGAGGATATCGGGAGAAATTGCGCCCTCCTGCTCACCAGAAAGCACTTCTCCCGAAATTTTTAAAAGAATCCTTCTATACTGAGGCTCACTCTTCCCCAACCCTGAACCTCGCAAATCTACGAACTTTTATGTTCTCACCAATCTTTGCGATGTATTCCTTTATCAACTCTTCAACTGTCTTTGATGGATCTTTGATAAAGGGTTGTTCGTAGAGAACGACCTCCTGGAAAAATTTCTCAAGTTTCCCCTCAACTATTTTCTCAACAACGTGTGGGGGCTTGTTTTGTTTTTCGAGCTGAGCCCTGTAATTCTCTTTTTCTTTTTCAATAACTTCCTGCGGAATATCCTCTCTTCTGACAGCAATGGGAGCCGCTGCGGCGATCTGCATGGCAATATCATGGGCGAGCTGCTTAAACTCGTCTGTCCTGGCAACAAAATCTGTCTCACAGTTGACCTCTACGAGTACGCCGAGCTTTGCACCCGGGTGGATGTAAGCCTCGACAATACCTTCCTTTGCCTCTTTTGAGATCCTCTTCTCAGCTTTGGCAGCTCCCATCTTTTTAAGCTCTTCAATCGCCTTTTCAATATCTCCGCCGGTCTTCTCAAGTGCCTTTTTACAATCCATGAACCCGGCGCCTGTAATCTCTCTTAATTCCTTAACAAGCTTAGCATCAACAGCCATTTTTAAACTGCCTCCTTTTCCTCAAATTCTTTTTCTTTCACGAGATAATCCTTACCCTGCTTGCCCTCGATAACAGCGTCAGCTATTGTCTTGGTAATCAGCTTAATTGACCTGATTGCATCGTCGTTACCGGGTATTGGATAGTCAATGAGATCAGGATCACCATTGGTATCCACGAGGGCAACAATGGGAATTCCAAGTTTCCTTGCCTCTCTTACGGCAATATCCTCTGTTACAATATCAACAATGTAAATGAGGTCAGGCAGGGTATCCATATCCTTGATGCCACCGAGAACCTTCCTGAGTTTTTCAAGCTCTTTTTCAAGTTTCACGCGCTCCTTTTTGGGATACTGCTCGATCCTGCCGTCCTCCATCATCCTTTCGAGGTCTTTCATCCTCTCAATTCTTGTCCTGATGGTCTCAAAATTTGTGAGAAGTCCACCAAGCCACCTTTCAACAATGTAAAATGCGCCACATCTTTCAGCTTCTTCCTTAACCACATCCTTACCCTGTTTCTTGGTGCAAACGAACAGAATTTTACCATCGTTAGCTGCAACTTCGCGAACCTTATCGTATGCCTTTTCCAGCATCTCAAGGGTTTTTCGGAGATCAATGATGTGGATTCCCTGTCTCTCTGTAAAGATGTACTGTCTCATCTTGGGGTTCCATCTTCTGCGCTTGTGACCAAAGTGAACACCTGCTTCCAGAAGGGCTTTAATGTCAACATTAATCGATCTGGGCTTCTCCTCGGTCTTTTCTTCTACCTTTTCTTCCTCGGGAGCCTTCACTTCAGCTGTCTCAGCAGGAGCTGTTTCCTTCTTTTCCTCTTCCTGAGGAGCAGGACTATCGTTTGGAGTATTGTGGAGATTTTCTTCTCTTGCTCTTTCCATATTTCATTCTCTCCTTTTCTCTTGGATCTCTGGAAAGCATACCATACTTTTTAAGGGTAGGCTTGAGGGTTTCATCATACTGATAAAGTGCTCTTGCGATAGCGTGTCTGATAGCACCAGCCTGACCTGACAGTCCGCCACCTTCGACTTTAGCAATGATGGCAAATTTACCCTCGAGTCCAGTTACTTTTAAAGGCTCAAGGGCATGGATCACCAGATCCTCACGGCCAAAATAGGATCTCAGGTCTCTTCCATTGACAATGGTTATAGGCTTGACCCCTTCCTTTAGCCTTATACGGGCAACTGCCCTTTTACGGGAACCTGTGGCGAAAATAATTTTTGGTCCCTCCATCAATTACCTCCTAATTAAAACTGTTTATATCAAAGGGCACAGGCTTCTGTGCCTGATGTTTATGCTCTGGGCCTGTATAAACCTTGAGTCTCTTAAGCATTCTCCTACCGAGTTTATTCTTAGGAAGCATTCTTCTCACAGCCAGTCTCACGAGAGCTGCCGGATTTTTCTGGAAAATCTCGCGTGCGGTCCTCGCTTTCAATCCTCCGGGATAAAAGGAATGTCTGTAGTAGATCTTCTTGTCCCATTTCTTACCCGTAAGCTTGATCTTATCAGCGTTTATAACGATCACAAAATCACCTGTGTCAATATGGGGCGTATAAATTCTCTTCCTCTTACCCTGAAGAAGAAGCGCCACTTTGGATGCAAGACGCCCCAGACTCTGATCCTTAGCGTCAACAATCAGCCATCTCCTCTCAATTTGATCCGGCTTTGGCAGAAAAGTCTTCATAGTATAATTCTCCTCCTTATAAATCGGGAAACTTATATTACGCCAACTACCCTATAAAGTCAACCTTTCTGAGACTCTTTACCTTAGACTCCGTGGTGCCTCTATTA
>CAZNDM010000073.1:0-5493 GCA_964571845.1 uncultured bacterium
CTTTTTACCCTCCCCTTAATCCCCTCCCACTATGTGGGAGGGGAGTTTGGAAGTGACCCCTCCCGCAGAGCGGGAGGGGAGTTGGTTGTGGACTCTCGCAGAGCGGGAGGTGACAGTGAGTGATCCCTTCCACTTTGTGGAAGGGATATTGTGAATGGTCCTTCTCATATACTGCTGGAGACCATCTTCAAACCCCTCCCCCGCAGTGCGTCAGCACAGTGGGGGAGGATTGAGGAGGGGCAGAAAGAGCAAATTTGACGGGAAAAAGCGGGTTAGGTTCTTTTTACCCTCCCCTTAATCCCCTCCCACTATGTGGGAGGGGAGTTTGGAAGTGACCTTCCCCGCAAAGTCTGAGTGGAGATTGTGGGTGGATCCTTCCACTTTGTGGAAAGGGGATGGTAGATTAACTCTCCCACTACATGGAAGGGAAGACGGTTGATGATCTCATCTCGCAAGGAGGAGAGGTTGGAAGTAATCCCTCTCATATAATGGGAAGGGGAAGCTATGTGAATCTCTTCCACGAACTGGAATTTCGTTAGCACAAGCGGAAAATAAAGGGTTTCCCCGCAAAGTGTTCCTGCAAAATGAAGAGGATTACCGGCAAGTATTTCTCGGACACCCTCAGGTGGTGAAGAAACACAGGAGAGGTTTTCCCAAAATGACTTACGGTTTCACGCCTCTAAAAAAGTATCCCCTCAAGAGTTCCGGATTACCCCTTTATGTGTTTTGATAACACTCCAATCTTGAAATTTACCGAAAGAATAGGTGTCACCTTTTTGTCCTCGAGATAAAATCCCGCCTTCAAATAAATATTGAATTTGCCTTCGTGCTCGAACATACCGTAAACCATCCAGGTTTTTTGAACAGGTGGTAAGGGCCAGCTAACATTTCCTGGTAACCCGGAGCTTTCCCATGGAGTTTCAAGGTTTCCCATACCATGTTCTAAATATTCAAGGTCAAAAGTTAGAAGCGTATTTTTTGACCTCTGGTATCCAGCTTCCACAAAGAAGTGATGGAAATCGTTGCCAGCCCAGTGTCCAAGTGGTGTCCCATTGATTGCCCACGCATTTTTTTGGGAGAAGTGGGCGTAGCTCCAGGGTGAGACGAGGGAGTACTCTACCCTGAGATCAAAATTCCCCCTGACAGCGTAAAAACCCAGGCAGTAGCCATAAAGAGATGCCTGGTTATCTTCTGGCGTTATAATCCAGTCATCATCGAAGAAGATAAAGTAAAGTTTAATGCCCGATGGGAGGTAAAAAGTTACATTTCCTTCAGCCAGCAGGTTATCGTCGTTGTCCGCACTGTGTCTCTGAATCAGATAGAAGAAGTCAAACGGAGCGATGTACTTGAAGAGGTTTCTTCTCGTATAGACCACAGCCTCGCTGATGGCAAGAGAGATCCTTTTGTGGGGATTCAATTCAACTCGCTGATAAGCAACTCTTTTGCCTTCCACAGTATCAGACAGGGATGCATTAAATGTTAAGAAGTGTAATTTATCCCCAAGCCCCGATTCAACATAGTAAAGAAAATTCAATGGTTTATTGACTCCTGAGAAGAGGAAATTTGATGAATAACCCGGTCCCATTCTGAGATTAAACCTGCCGATGCGGACTTTGAATTTTTTTGACCGATATTCTGTATAAGCTTTTGGCATTCTAAGATCAAAAAAACTTGCCATTCCAATAGCTGGTTCCCCTTTCAAGATGTAAAGTTTTCTCCGGTAATCATTCAAAGGGTCCCAGTATTGAAGATTAAATTCGTTTGATCTTTTACTGAAAAAGACAAGCTCGCTTTCTATTATCCAGTTTTTTGCGGGAGATAGCTTTCCATTAAAGCCGAGCTCTGTGTAGCCTATAAATCTATCCCCGCCTTTGTTTCTGTATGACAGGTTGAGATAAGAAGAAAACAAAAATGTTCCTTCTGAAACATTTTCAGTACTTTCAGCGGGTTTGAAGCTCAAAAAACTGGTGTTTGTGCCCAAAATGGTTTCAACTCTTTCGAGATTTCTGTATTTCAAAGAGGGAAACCGCCAATCAGCAGGATTTGATGTGGGTGTCAGGATGTATGTTAAGAGTACGAAAAGGATCATTTGCCAGCGAGTTTCAGGTACAGTTTTTTGAGCAGAATTGCGTCACCCTCCAGATTGGGGCTTTCCGAGACCACGCAGCCCTTGATATTTTTATCAACAAACGCCCTGATCAGATCCCTGTAGTTCATGTCTGATTCTTCGAGATTCAAATGATTTTTCTCTCCTTTTGGTCCGTATGCAATTCCAGAGACATGAATGTGCATGTTTTCAAGAGCATCTCTGCCAAGATATTTTTCAATTTTTTCAAGTGTTTCCATAAACTCTTCGTAACTGTTCTGACCCCCGTTGTAGCGGGCATGTAGATGGGCAAAGTCAACGCAGGGAAACACACGACCTGGAAATTCCTGAGATAGTTTCAGGATTTCTTCAACTGTGCCGAACTGGGTCGGCTTCCCGGTAGTCTCTGGTCTGATGTCGATTTTGACACCTTCACGATCCAGCGTTTCGAGAATTTCTTCAATGGCGTCTTTTACCCTTTTGTAAACCTTTTCAGGATCGTCGTTCTGGTAAAAAGCAGCGTGGAAGGTTACACTTTTTGCTCCTGCCAGGTAACCTATTCTTGCTGAATCGAGGATTCTTTCGATGGACTTTTTTACCTTCTCAGGCTCTTTTGAATTCAGGTTAATGAAATACGGGGCATGAACAGTTAATTCGAGCCCAAGTTCCTGTCTGAGCCTGTTTACCCTTTTTGCGAGTTCTGGTTTCATCCTCACACCCTGAACAAATTCCAGCTCCATGCAATCAAGTCCCAGTTTTGCAACCTGTTTTATCCCTTCTTCAGTAGATTTTTTAGGTGAAGAATGGGGCACGCCTGCGGGACCAAAAAGAAGTCCTTTCCACTTACTCATTTTTTAAATTCTCCTCAAAAAACCTGCCTGCACGAAACAGAGTTTTCTCATCAAAAGGTTTTGCAATCAACTGGAATCCGATGGGCAAACCACTTGAGGTCTTGCAGCATGGTATGGAAATTGCTGGCAACCCTGCAAGGCTGGCAGTTACGGTAAATACATCTGACAGGTATAGAGAGACAGGGTCATCTACTTTCTCACCGATTCTGAAGGGTGGTGTGGGCGAAACTGGTGTTAAAATAAGGTCAACCTTTTTGAAAGCCGTGTCAAAGTCCTGTTTTATCAGTCTTCTTGCCCTCTGAGCGTTCAGGTAATAAGCGTCATAGTAACCTGCGGAAAGGGCAAATGTGCCCAGGAGAATACGTCTTTTCACCTCCGCACCAAATCCCTCTGTGCGAGTCTTTTTGTACATTTCATCGAGAGTTTCGTAGTCCCTTGCTCTGAATCCATATCTGACGCCGTCGTAACGGGCAAGGTTTGAACTCGCTTCCGAAGTTGCAATTATGTAATAAACCGAAATGGCGTACTCCGTGTGAGGAAGGCTGATCCTTTCAACCTGATAGCCAGCCTTTTCGAATTTTTCAGCAACCTTCAAAACACCATCTTTAATTTCAGGGTGAAGCCCTTCAACGAAGTATTCATCAGGGATACCAATTTTATACTTTTCTTCTTCGTATCCGTCGAAAATCTCGTTTAAACCGGGAACAGGCACATCGCTGGAAGTGGAATCCCTGGGGTCCAGCCCTGAGATGGCGGTAAATATGATAGCAGCGTCAAAGACTGAATTGGTGATAGGTCCGATCTGATCAAGAGAGGAGCCAAAGGCAACGAGTCCGTAGCGTGAAATCCTTCCGTAAGTGGGTTTCAATCCCACGACACCGCAGAACGAGGCAGGCTGTCTGATGGAGCCACCAGTATCCGATCCCAGTGCAGCAACTGCCTCTCCTGCTGCAACAGCTGCGGCTGAGCCACTTGACGAACCTCCGGGTACAAACTCGGTATTGTGAGGGTTTCTCGTGGGCCCAAAGTATGAGTGCTCACCTGATGAGCCCATGGCAAATTCATCCATATTCGTCTTTCCGATAATGATTGCCCCATGATCAAGGAGTCTCTCCACCACAGTTGCGTTGTAAGGCGGCCTAAAGCCGAGAAGGATTCTCGATCCGCAGGTCGTATCCATGTCTTTTGTGCTGATGTTGTCTTTTACGGCTATGGGAATGCCATAGAGGAAGGATCTGTCAGGACCAAAATTTTTTTCGAGTTCGACAGCCCTTTCTCTTGCCTCATCCTCGTAGAGGGTAATATAGGCGTTGATTTCGTTTTCCCGGTTTTTTATGTTTTCAAAAATCCGGTCAACGACCTCACTTATGGTTAGATCGCCACTTTTGTAGGCTTCGTGGATCTCTTTTATCGTCATTTCTCACCACCTGATTTTAAAACTGTCAAATTCGCCTTTGTAGGGTTCGTAAATGACCTCCACATTGTCAACTCTCGCTGCAGGAGGACCTATGTGGCACCATTCAATGATCTTTTTGACTGCATCCTCGTCTCCCTCAAAGACAGCTTCGACCCTGCCGTCTGGCAGGTTCCTAACCCATCCTGTAACTCCCAGCTGTCTCGCTTTCTGTCTTGTATTATCCCTGAAAAATACCCCCTGAACCCTCCCTGAAATAAACACATGGGCTCTCACTTTCATACTGGAAATTTTAATCTCCACATGTTAAAAAATCCACAGGTAAGATTAGGGATGTTTGAAAAAGTTCCTCTGGAGTAAAAGGGATTGATGGTTTTTTAACTTCCTCTCCCGGAGCGTTTGATGCTGTTGGGAGAAGACCGACCATGCTTCTCCGGGATACCTCAGTACTGTGTGGAAGACACTTCTCAATTTCCTCCACAAGACGAATGTCTTGTGGAGAGATCATCCTCCAAGCCCCCCACCACAAAGTTTTGCTTTGTGGGGGAAGAGTTTTCTTGACCCCCTTCTCCCGAACCTCGAAGAAGTTGGGGGAATCACACTCCAAACCCCTCCCCCGCAGTGCATTAGCACTGTGGGGGAGGATAAAGGAGGGGGCAGAAAGAGCAGATCTGACAGGAGGACTGGTGATGCTTTTGTTGCCCTCCCCTTAATCCCCTCCCGCAAGCGGGAGGGGAGGTGGTGGTGGACTCTCGCAAAGCGGAAGGTGACAGTGAGTGATCCCTTCCATTTGTGGAAGGAGATATTGTGGATGGTCCTTCTCATATACTGCTGGAGACTATCTTTAAACCCCTCCCCCGCAGTGCATTAGCACTGTGGGGGAGGATAAAGGAGGGGGCAAAAAGGCAGATCTGACAGGGGGGACTGGTGGTGCTATTGTTGCCCTCCCCTTAATCCCCTCCCGCAAAGCGGGAGGGGAGGTGGTGGTGGACTCTCGCAAAGCGGGAGAGGAGTTTGGAAGTGCCCCCTTCCGCACGGTGGGAGGGGAGGTGGTGGTGAGCCTCTCGCACAGCGTGACGGAGGTGACAGTGGACCCCCACTTCATGGGAGGGGAGTTTGGAAGTTACCTTCTTCACAAAGTG
>CAZNDM010000074.1:0-74193 GCA_964571845.1 uncultured bacterium
GCGCCCACCTTTCATTTCTAAATCAATTTCCTTTCTTTTGCAGCCTTCTCAAGCTCCTCTCTGAAATCTGGATGAGCAATCTTTATAAGTTCCTTAGCCCTCTCTTTCAAGTTTTTCCCATGAAGGAAAGCGACTCCAAACTCTGTAACCACGTAATGCACATCGGCTCTTGTAGTCACAACTCCAGCCCCCTGCTTCAATATGGGTACTATTCTCGAAATCTGCCCACCTTTAGCGGTAGACGGAAGTGCAATAATGGGTTTACCGTATTTAGCCGCACCAGCACCTCTGATAAAGTCAACCTGACCTCCAAAACCACTATAAATGTATGTTCCTATGGAGTCAGAGCATACCTGGCCTGTCAGATCAATTTCAAGGGCAGAATTGATGGCAATCATGTTCTCGTTCTGGGCAATGACAAATGGATCATTTGTGTAGTCAACGGGATGCATTTCGAACACTGGATTGTCGTGTACAAATTCGTAGAGTCTTTTTGATCCGAGAATGAAAGTTGCTATAACTTTGCCCATGTGTATAGTCTTTTTCGTTCCAGTGATCATTCCGGCTTCTATTCCTTCCATTACACCATCGGACACCATCTCTGTATGAATTCCTATATCCCTTTTTGTATCTTTCAAAAGTTCAAGAACGGCGTCAGGGATTCCACCGATACCGAGCTGTAAAGTTGAGCCATCTTCGATCAGATCGGCGATGTATTCAGCAATTTTTTTCTCGACTTCTGTCGCTGGTTTTCTTGCAAGTTCAGGGAGATCTTCACTAACTTCAACTATTTTAGCAACTCTTGAAACGTGGACAAAGGAATCTCCAAGTGTCCTTGGCATTTTATCGTTTACCTGTGCAATTACAACTTTTGCCGTTTCTACAGCGGCTTTTGTTGCGAGCACCTCGACACCATAGCTCATAAACCCATGTTCATCAGGTGGAGACACCTGTATAATGGCGACATCGATGGGCAAGAGTCCACGGTAAAATAATCTCGGAATTTCGTGGAGATGAATGGGGACGTAGTCGGCGCGACCTTCGTTAACAGCCTTTCTATCTGCGGAGCCAACAAATAGCGAATTATGTCTGAAATGTCCTTCCATCCCGGGTTTTGACAGGGGATCGTCTCCAAGCAAAAGCACGTGGACGAGCTCCACATTCCGGAGTTCATCCTTTCTATCAGCGAGTGCCTGCATTAAAACATAGGGAGCGGCAGCATTACCGCTTAGATAAACTCTATCTCCACTTTTAACGACAGAAACCGCCTCTTCTGGCGTTGTTAATTTCTTTTTATAATCATCGTACCAGGACATTTTACTTTACCCCCTTCAATAGTTCCTCAATTGATTTGAACTCGAGACCCTCTCTTGAGATATTTTTATTGGTCACGTACCCACCGTAGGTATAAACACCTTTCTGAAGATCTGGTATTTCAAGCAGAGCTTTATCAACACCAAGTTCTATCATTTTTTTCAGATAGGGTAAAATTGCGTTTGTGAGTGCATGAGTAGCCGTTCTTGCGACACGGGAGGGTACATTTGGAACGGCGAAATGAATCACACCTTCATCCTCATAGACAAAATCTTCACCTGGTGTAAGTCTCGTGGTCTCAGAACATCCGCCCTGATCAATGGAGAAATCAATCAGTACCGATCCACGTTTCATAGTTTTAACCATATCTCTTGTAATCAGAATAGGGGTACGGGCACCAGGTACAAGTACTGCACAGATCACCACATCGGCGAACTGAAGTAGCTTCTGGAGATTACGTTTGTTATAAAGCATTGTAACTACGCGTCCACCAAGCATAGCTTCAATTCTTTCCAGTTTTTCGACGTCCTTATCCACGATATAGACACTGGCACCTATGCCGGTAAATGCCTTTGCTGCACAGAAACCGAGAGTGCCAGCACCAATAATCACAACTTCTGCGGGGGGAATTCCCGGAATACCAGAAAGAAGAATACCTCTCCGTCCTGCTCTTCTACTCTCGAGCAGACGTCCCGCAATTTGAACAGCCATTCTACCTGCAATCTGGCTCATTGGTCTTAAAACCGGGAGGGTTCCATCAGGTTTCTGGATAATTTCATATCCGATAGCGGTGATCTTCTTCTTTAAAATGGAATTTATGATTGACTTCGGTGATACGGCAAGGTGAAGGTAACCCATAACTGTCTGGCCGTCCTTCATGAGTTCACACTCTTCGGCATTGGGACATCTGATTTTTAGGATCACATCCGAGCGTTTTACCACTTCCTCTTTGTTATACACGATTTGAGCACCAGCTTCCCGATAATCACGGTCAGTAAATCTGGCACCTTCTCCAGCACCGCTTTCAACATATACGTTGGCCCCCATGTGTACAAGCTCCATAACCCCTCTTGGGGAGAGGCCAACTCTAATCTCCTCAGTTGCTTTTATATCCTTGAATTCTTTCGTTATTCCGAAATTCATAATTTGTACTCCTTTGAATATTTGCAAATATTATGAAAGACTTTTATTGAACAATCAACCTTTTTGCGGCTTTTCCTGTAAATTGAAAAAGGGGGTCGATTCAATTAAAATAAACCCATCTTTTAGAAAGGAGGTAGTTATGAAGAAGTTATCAGTAATGTTGTCTTTGCTCTTCCTGACTTCGCTGAGCGCAAAGGCAACTATTGCAGGATGTCTACAAAGCGTGCTGGATAAGTCAGGTGACAGTGATTACATAAGGGTCATAGTTTATCCAGTTCAACAGCCGGATTACGAAAATCTCGGAAATATGTTCAAGGGCGATAAGAAAGCTGAGGTGGCATACCTGAAGAACCTTGCCAGAACCACTCAGAGGCCTATACTTGAATTTCTTGAACAGCAGAAGGGGAGCGTTGCAGAAAAAGAAGGATTCTGGATCATCAACGCAATTTATGTTAAAGCAAAGAAAAGTCTGATCCTCAAACTTGCGGAAAGAGACGACGTGGGCAGGATAGAACTCGACAGCAAAGCCCACCTTACAAAACTGCCCGTATCATCCAGATCTGGGGGGCACGCTATTGAGGGTAACCCCAAAATTGTCTACTGGAACATTACCAAAATACATGCGGACTCTGTCTGGAAGCTTGGATATACGGGACAGGGTGTAGTGGTTGGACAGATTGACACTGGTGTAGACACTTCTCATCCTGCTATTGAAGGAAAATTTTCCGGGCACTTTTATGATGCAACTCATGGGACATTTCCCGCACCTTACGATGATCTTGGCCACGGGACCCACACAATGGGTACAATTCTTGGAGGAGATGGCCTCGGCTCATTTATCAGAGACATCGGCGTCGCCCCTGGAGCAACATTTGCAGCAGCAAAAGCGTTTACGTCGCAGGGAGCTTATACAAGCTGGATAACTCGATCATTCCAGTGGTTTGGAACCCTACTTGTAGACTCAGGAGTTAATGTAAGGGTTATTAACAACTCCTGGGGTATCTGTGATTCTACTTCTACAACTCACTGGAATACTATATGGACCGCCAGATCACTCGGCCTCATCCCCGTATTCTCAATAGGTAACTATGACGTCACATGTCCTCATATCAGAGCTGGTGCGCCTGGTAACTACCCTACTGTAATAGGAGTTGGAGCAACTACGAGAACTGACGCTGTTGCCAGTTTCTCGCAGCGTGGTCCTGCGCCTAATCTTTTCCCATGGAACAACCAGAATTATTGGAGCAGGCCTGACTGGAATTTTATAAAACCCGACATAGTAGCTCCTGGTCAGAGTATTTATTCA
This sequence comes from uncultured bacterium, assembly GCA_964571845.1. GTDB lineage: Bacteria > Hydrothermota > Hydrothermia > B15-G9 > WFZT01 > WFZT01. The sequence goes on from CAZNDM010000074.1 coordinate 3,764, forward strand.
TCAACACCTGGTGGAAGCTATGCAACATGGGATGGAACATCTATGGCTGCTCCCCACGTTACTGGTGTCATCGCTCTTATTCTGTCGAAAAACCCGGCATTGGATTATTATCAGGTGTATAACATTCTGACTAACTCTGCATATCAACCAGCAGGATATACTTTCCCGAATAATGACTATGGCTGGGGCAGAGTTGATGCTTTGAATGCAATCGAAATGACACCCTCACCTAACCAACCCTTCCTAACCTTGATTAACGTGGTCGTCAACGACCAAAATGGCAGGCTTGATCCTGGAGATACAGCTAATATAGTTGTTTATATCACAAATCTTGCTAATAACACAGCACAGTCAACTCAGGGTGTACTAAGGACATCAAGCAGCTACATCACAATAATCGATTCGTCTGGGACTTTCGGCGATGTAAGTTTCAATGATACGGTCAGCAATGAAAATGATCAGTTCACTCTTTACGTTGATCCCAATTCTCCTTCTGGGGCTGTTGCCGAATTTACTTTACATCTTACCGCATCAAATTCATACTCAACGGATCTCGACTTCTCACTACCAATAGGTAATCCACGCTTTGATTATGCAAATATAGATACTGGAAACTGCATACTTACCGTCACAGACAATGGATCCATAGGGTTCATGACATCAAATCAGGTTCAGGGTAATGGTTTTGTCTATCCGAAAAACGGTTCAAATACTTTATTTTATGGTTCACTTGCCTTTGGAAATGACTCAAGCTACGTGGTTGATAACTGGTATGAGCATGGTACCGAGGATGGAGATTGGGTTTACACACAGGACCCTCTTGGCAAACTCTATTACATAACGCCTCCACAGGTTGCTAACCAGGAACTATGGGCTATGATGTCTGACAGTGGTCATCCCAATCCGCAGGGAGTCACCGTGGAACAGATTGCCTATGGGTACATGCGGGAAGGAATTAACAACTTTGTAATAATTAAATACACATTTAAAAATAACGGCTCATCCACCTTGAATGACCTCTACGCCGCTCAGTTTATTGATTTCGATATTGGCCAGGATCCATCTACAAACTATGCATTTGTAGATACCTCAAGGTATACAGCATTTATGGCACCATCTACTTACAACCCTGTCGTAGGTATCACACTTCTTTATCCACGGAACAATGTGGCCAATATAAGCACAATATCCAATCCAACCTATGTTTATCCCGACACTGGAATGACAGATGCAAACGAATGGAAATTCATGTCTGGCCAGTTACATTTTGGTAACCAGGCCTCCCAGAATGATTACAGTGTAGTAGTTTCCGCCGGTCCATTTTCACTGGCACCAGGAGAGGAAGATTCGGTTGTTTTTGCAATTGTTGGTGGAACCTCCTTTTCCTCGTATTACGCAAACTGTGATTCTGCATACAGCGCCTACCTCGTAGGGATCAATGAATCTGTGAATATTCCAGGCATAAAAACATTTAAGATCACCCCTAATGTAATTAAATCAAAGGGTGAATTGACTTTTACAATTGATAGAAGATCAAACGTGACTATTAATCTGTTTGACGTAAGTGGAAGAGTCGTGAAGCGTGTCTTCAGCGGGGCAATGGAAGGTGGCACTCACGTTTTGAAAATGGACACGAGAGGATTACCAGCTGGAATTTACTTCCTCGAACTAAATGCAGACGGTAGAACGAAGATTGGAAAATTTATGGTTGTGAGATAGGAAATTTTTGTGGGGGCGCCCGCGGAGCGGGCGCCCCCACATCCCCATCAACCCAGTTTTATCTGTTAACAGGAGGTAGTGCAGGTGTTTTTCCCCTGAATCTTCTTGCTTTCCTTTCCGCCATCAGTAGCCGTTTAAATCTATTCACTCTCATTTTCCTGAGTTTCATTAATTGATCCTTCGTAAGAATTTTCCTAACACTTACCGCCATTTTTGCCTTCACAAGCCCTATCTTAGCATTAACTTCAGAGAGGTCGTTGAATAATTTCTGGAGCCTATTAAAATTCACATCTTTTTTGGTCAATTCCTCTCTTATCTGGAGCCTGACCTTATTCCGTTTTGCCCTGAGATCAATGAGGGTCTCCTCAGCTGGATACCATACATTTCTTAGCTTATAAATCTGGCTATCTGTAAGATTCAGCTTTTCCTGTATAATGGGTGAGTTAATCATTCTTCCGATAGGTAACCCAATTCCTCCAAAGTACATCGTAAGTGCTATAAGTAGTGTGTTCATTGTGTCACCTCCTATCTGGTTTTATTCTTTAGACATCAGGATAGTCACAAAAGTTCAGTACATGATACCAAGTTGTTAGAAAAATCACTTAGAGATAAACAATTAGAGAATTTTCAACTCGCCGTCCACAATATGAAATATCAGGGGAATTTTCCTCAATCTGAAGGGTTGTTATTGCCCGAATTTTCTATCATGGCCAGAAGATTTTTGGAACAGTCTTTATATGATGTTGAGGATGTTTTAAAAATGCCCTTGGAAAAGGGAAGAATGCAATTTTTCAACCTCTTTCCCCTCAATGCTCTGCATTGCGGGGAAAGATAAAGGAAGGGACAAATTCTCGTCCTACCCTTCATCCCCTTCCACAGAGTAGGAAGGGAAATAAAGATAATTTTTCCACAAAGTGAAAGGGAAGTAATTATCGGTAAAATATTTTTCAAACATTCTCACATGATACTTGACTCGATAAAGGAGGACATGTTATAAATAAAAGCGTACATGCGGGCGTAGCTCAGAGGAAGAGCATCAGCTTCCCAAGCTGAGGGTCGCGGGTTCGAATCCCGTCGCCCGCTTTTTATTAAAATGGGCTTTTTACTTTTACTTCTCTCTATCAGTCTTACGGCGAATCTTCAGGACGCAATAGTCACAAGGGATTGGCCATCCATCTATAACCACATGTCCCTCAACAATTCTGATGAAAAGTTCTATCTCATTGTCTCACTTCTGCGCATGAGACAATACGGCTTGTTGTATCAGTTTCTATCTATCAAAAAAAATCATCTAAAAAAACCGGAATATTTTGCTCTTCTTTATTCCAGTTACAACACGCCACTTGGTGATAGTCTGTTCAACGATTTGATAGAAACTGGATTAAATAAATATCCCGATATGGGAGATTTTCTGCTCTATCTTAGAATTAATAAAAATATAAGTTTACAAAAAACTGGCTATGTCCTCCTGGATCTGAGGGTGATGAAACGGAAATACCCTGCAAGTACTTTCATGGAATACAGTGTTATTCTTACTCTAAGGTATCTATATTCAAATACAGAATATCAAAAATTTCTGAAGACTTTTAATGATTACAAAAAGTATTTGAAATCTCGCTACAACCGGGCAGAAGCATACTATTATTATCACAGAATCTTGCTTTTACAGAAGAAAAAGACTCTTGCCAAAAGAATAGCGGATCTTTTACTCACAAGATATTATAGAACCCCCTTTTCCTTTCGGGTAATAAAAAGTGGCTCAAAAAAGTATCCATTTTACAAGGGTCTGTCGGCATTTTACAACGGACATTATAAAATTGCAATAAAGTATTTAAAAAAATCCAGTATCCACAAAAAATTTCATTATCTAACTATTGCTTATTACAGGGCGGGGTACTACTCCAGAATTTTGAAACTCTACAGGAAGAAGCTCATTCCTGACTCTTTGAGATACTATGTAGCACTGGCGTATGAAAGGAAGAAAAAGTTCAGAAAGGCTTTGAGAGAGTTTTTATATACTGTGAGACACAGTGAACGATACAGTGGTTATGCTGCCTATGAAATATCTTTTATCCTTGTGAATAATCCCAAAATATACCGTAAAGCTGGTGACTCATTCCCTCTAAATATCCCTAATCCAGATTATCTCCTGAGAATGGGTTTGATATATATGGTCTATGGTGAAAGAAACCGTGCAATTGCCTTTTTTGAAAAAGCTTTAAAGAGTAGAGATAGTTTCGTAAAATCCCAATCATTGTACTGGCTTTATCGCATCACCGGTATTTCTGCATACCGAGATAATCTTTTGAAAGAGCATCCTTTTTCTTATTTTGCGTGGATAACGAGAGGAGAAAAGGAAATAACAAGTGTGGATTCACTTGCTTATCCATTAATAAAAAACAACCATAATTTTCTCTCTAAAGGGTCCCAATACTGGGATAGATTCCACATATTCACATTTCTTGGACTCAACAATTACGCCCTTAGAGAGTTAAAAAAGTGTCGAAAAGACATAAAGGAGTGTGTCGAATTTGCGTATCTTACAGGTGTGGACAATCTCACCGTGGAAATTTTCAGAAAATTTAAATCGCTTGAGAGTAAGAAAGAGAGTCTAATCTTTGGGTATCCTCTGGCTTACTGGTACTTTATAAAGGGGGAGACTGAAAATCCTTTTCTCTTTATATCACTGCTGAGGGAAGAAAGCCATTTTAACCACATGGCAATCTCCCCCGCTGGTGCAGTGGGTATCGCGCAGATTATGCCGTACACTGCATCTAAAATTATGGGAAGAAGGGTAAAAAAGGATGAGTTACTCGACCCGTACTTTAATATGAAACTTGGTATGAGGTATCTCAATAAATTACTTGAACGGTATAGAGGAAATGAACCGTTTGCCCTTGCCGCCTACAACGCAGGTGAAAAGCGTGTTGACAGATGGCTAAAAAAGTACTCAAAATTCGGGATAAATGAGGACCCTTACCTTTTTGTGGAATTCATTCCGTTCCGTGAAACACGAAATTATGTGCGTAGAATTATAAAAGATTACAAATTGTACATTAAACTGTACTCAAGGATAACGGAAAAATTACTTGACCGTCAGGCCTCGTAGTTATACCCTTAAAAACCATGCAAAGCGGTCCGCAAAAATTATATTGGAAAATCTCAGAAGTCGCTGAGATAGTCGGGGTTAGACCTGAGCAGCTGAGGTACTGGGAAAAAGAGCATGGCCTTCTTAGACCTTTAAGAAAAGGGGGCAAGAGGAGATACACCAAAAAAGATATTCAGATCGCTTTAATGATAAAAGCCTTGCAGGATAATGGAGAGGACCTTCGAAGAATAAGTTATCAATTGAGGCATTTAAATAACACCGAGTTTTACAATAGAGCCCTCAAGACATTTCTTAGATCTCTTCAAATTGAGATAAAAAAATTGCTCGATGATGTAAGAAAGGTGAGAAAGGAACTTGAGGAGAAGAAAGTTTGAAATACATCATCTTAGGGGCGATACAGGGACTCACTGAATTTCTACCCATCTCATCATCTGGACATCTGGTAATTTTCGAGCACTTCTTAAATGTACATTTTCCTGGAATCACTTTTGAAGTCTTTCTGCACATAGCGACTCTAACAGCTGTCATTATTTATTTATGGAGAGATGTAATTGACATCTTTAATTTCAAGAAATATTCATTATGGGAACAACCTATTCTTCTGATAATTGTAGGAACAATACCTGCTGGAATAGTTGGAATACTTTTTAACGACCAGGTTGAAAATTTCTTTCAAAATATTACCTGGGTTAGATATTTCTACATCCTGAACAGTGTCATACTGTTTTCCTCGATTCTTGGCCATGGAGATCGGGATAGAATAACAATATGGGATGCTTTAATTATCGGAATCGGCCAGTCTCTCGCCATCCTTCCTGGTATTTCAAGATCAGGAACGACTATAACTATCGCTCTACTACTGGGGATCTCACCCAGAAAGGCTTTTTCATTCTCTTTTCTTCTCTCAATTGCTGCCATTTCCGGAGCAGCTGTCTTAAAGCTCAAAGACATAGGACACCTGGCATTTTCTTATGGGTATGTTACCGGTTTCACATCTGCACTCATATTCGGGCTATTATCAATCATCATACTTAAAAAGATTGTTCTTGTCAGGAAACTCCACTTCTTTGCATATTACACACTCGGGCTTGGAATTTTACTTTTTATAGTCTAAATTTTTATCACTTGTGGAAAAAGCTTTGTAGCTTGACATTATAAATGGCCGATTTTATATTAATGATTGGATTTTCCGCTATGAAAAAAGTAAAGTATAACATAAAGATAATACCAACAGATTCACACTCGTTTCCAAAAGAAATCAGGATAACAACAGCAAAAATTTTTACATTTTTTACCTTCATTTTCGTATCTCTTGGGCTCCTCTCATACGCCGCATATAGATACATGACATTTGAGGTGGATTATCACAAGCAGGTTAAACTCGAGAAAGAGAACCAGAAGCTGAAGAGCAGTCTGAATGAGATGAAGCAAAAAGTTGCAATGATTCAGAAGAAGCTTGATTCCATATACGAATGGGACAACAAGTTGAGAACGGTTGCCGAATTACCACTTGTTCCACCAGCGCAGAAGCAAATGGGAATAGGTGGTAACCTTGAAATACCAAAGGACTCACTCGATAGAGAATTATTTAATATGGATACCGAGATAAACCGGATGCTAAAATACTCTGACTTTGAACTAAGCAGTTTGAACAAAATACACAACAAACTCGCAAAGGATGAGAGACTCAGGCGTCACACACCTTCGATCTATCCCACCAGCGGCCTGCTGACATCTCCTTTTGGATTCAGGCGGGATCCATTTACAGGGAAGATCAAGCATCATGATGGTATAGATATATCTGCCCCGGTTGGAACCCCTATAGTGGCACCTGCAGATGGAATAGTGAAAAGTGTTAGATGGGCTCGTGGTTACGGCCTTATGATCGAAATTGATCATGGATATGGAGTCACAACCAGATACGGACATTGCAGCAAAGTGGTTGTCAGGCAAGGGCAGTTCGTTAGACGGGGGCAGCTGATCGGATATGTTGGAAACACTGGACGTTCCACAGGTCCACATCTCCACTATGAAGTAAGAGTAATGGGGAGGCCCATCAATCCTATCAAATATATTATCCCCGATTCTGTCCTTTACGATTAAAATGTCACGCATCCTACCGTTATTACTCTCCATTTCTGTTCTTTTCTCTCAATACTATACGTTCGGCAAAAACAAAGTTCAGTATAAGAGATTTCACTGGAAAGTACTCGAAACTCGACATTTCAAAATATATAACTATGAGGGGGAGGAAAATCTTGCACGTTTTGCTGGAGCTGTTCTTGAAAATTACTACACTAAATATTCCAAAATTCTTAGCGTAAACATTGAAGACAAGACTCCTGTAATTATTTACCGTTGTCAAAACGATTTTGAGCAAACAAATGTTATCCTTGATCTAATAGAAGAGGGGGTTGGAGGATTTACTGAGGTATTTAAGAATCGCGTTGTGGTACCTTTCACTGGCTCCTACGATGAATTTCGTCACGTACTTGCTCACGAGCTTGTTCACGTTTTCCAGTACAACATACTGTTTAAAGGTTTTAAAAGCCCCTTATCAACTGCCTCCTCCCTGAGAATGCCACTATGGGTTATGGAGGGTATGGCAGAATATCTCTCACAGGGGTGGGACAAAGAGGCTGATATTTATATAAAAGACCTCGTTATTAACGATAAAATCCTCACAATCGAAAAACTTAGCAACGTTTATGGATACATAGATTACAAAGAAGGACAGGCAATTTATCGATTTATTGACGAAATGTTCGGACGCAAAAAAATTGGACAATTTTTTCACTCAATTAAATTCAACGGGAGCCTGGAGAGTTCAATTAAAAAGACATTTAACATGCCACTTAAAGAATTTGACCGCCAGTTTATTCTGTACTTAAAAAAATTATATTATCCACAGGTAAAAAAGGTTGATATTCCATGGCCTGGTAAAAGACTCACAAATCATGAGGAAGAAGGTAGCTATTTCAATATTGCATCTACAATCTCCCCTGATGGAAGTTTGGTGGCAGCGGTTTCAGACAAGGGGGGATATTCGAGTATCTATCTCTATTCAGTTGCTACAGGTAAAAGGATAAAAAAACTGATCACTGCAGAAAAGACACCCTCTCTTGAAAACATTCATCTGCTTAAACCTGGTCTTGACTTCTCCCCCGATGGTAAAAAGATAGTATTTTCCGCAAGATCTGCTAAAGGCGATGTTATACATATACTGGACGTCAGAAGAAAAAAGATTATAAAAACGATTAGACCAGGACTTGACGCAATTTATAAACCCAAATGGTCTACAGATGGTAAGAAAATTGTATTTACAGGATTGAAAGATGGCAAATCAGATATTTACATTTATAGTCTTTCATCCGGGAAATTACATCAGTTAACTGATGATTATTTCGATGATCATGATCCAGATTTCTTTGACAATGGTATTGTATTTGTCTCAGACAGAAATGATAGTTCTACCGATAGCATCAGATATTATGGAAGCTACGCTGTTTTTATTTACAAAAACGGCCAAATCAAGCGGATAACACCATATCTGGGGCATATATCAGATCCCCACTTTATAAATGATTCTTCACTCACATTTGTGGTAAATTACAAAAATTCGTTTAATCTTGTGTTATACAACATTATGAGACACAATTTTTATCTTGTTACAAACTATGTTACAGGTATAAAAACACCTGATTGGACAAGGGACAACGATAAACTTGTCTTATCACTACTCTGGGATGGTGGCTGGGATATTTATGTATTGAGAAATCCTTTGGACTCTTTAAAAGAGGTTAATCTCGTTTCAGTACCATTCAAGAAACTGGATTTAAAAGAGGTGAATGAAGCTGAAGAGGAGAATTACAAGGTGTATTTCACAGCTGACTGGGTTACCGGGACTGTCCAGTATTCCTCCGTATTTGGATTCGCTGGCATGTTTGCTATCTCTGTCTCTGATGAGCTCGGTGACAACAGATTCGTCTTCTACTCTGATCTTACAAAAGATATATCCAATTCTGATTTTGAACTTGACTATTTATATTTACCGAGGAGAACAGATCTCGGTCTCTCATTTTACCAGTACTGGAGTTATTACATAGTTTCAAATTACGAATTTTATATTTACAAAACTAACGGATTGGCGGCCCAGGTCTGGTATCCACTGGATAAATTTAAGAGATTTGAATTCGGGCTCGGTGTCGAAAGAATATACTACTATCATTATCTATATCCATACGAGTATCCTATCAATTCAGGGAGTATATGGCCAGCCTATGCAAGCGCAGGCTTCACTTTTGATAATGTACTATACACATATCTTGGTCCATTATCTGGCACAAGATATCACCTTGAATACGATAAAGTTTTCCACAAAACAGCCGGTTACCAGACTGCATTTTTTGATTTCAGACATTATATAAGATTAACCAGGAGATCTGCATTGGCGACAAGATTGATTTATGGGACATCCTCCGGTCAGAATCCCCAGTATTTCTACCTTGGTGGTCCTGGGACTTTAAGAGGGTATGATTACTATAGTTTTGGTGGAACCAATGTTTTTCTCACAAATATCGAGTTAAGAGTTCCATTTATAGATATCCTCAAGATGGCGTTCCCTCTCCCCATTGAAATAGACATGATCAGGGGGGCACTTTTCCTTGATATGGGAGCAACATGGGATAAAAATAGTGATTTTAAACCCTTCACAAGCGATTCATACGGCTTTAAACTAAACGACCTGAAGGCAGATGTAGGATTTAGTATCAGACTTAATCTTGGAATAGGAATTTTGATGTATAATGTTGCAAGACCCACAGACTTTAGGGAATTCACAGGTGGGTGGCTTCAGACAATAAGCATAGGAGAAGAATTCTAAAAAGGAGAAAAGTTATGAGAAAGTTGTTGTTCACCATATTATTTGCCCTGCCACTCATGGCCCAGCAGCAGGCAGGTGGGGATATTTTCAAGGCTCTTCTACCATTGATTTTCATTTTCGTCATCTTTTACCTTCTGCTTATTTACCCCCAATCCAGAGCCGAAAAGAAGAGAAAAGCCATGCTTAATTCTTTGAAAAAAGGTGATAGAGTTATAACAACCGGAGGAATCATTGGAACCATCCAGAAAATTGATGAGAATATTGTCACATTAAAAGTCAGCCAGAATACTGTTTTAAAAATTGAGAAATCGGCAATTCGCGCCATTCTGAGATCAGAATCTGAAGAACAACAGCAGAAATGAAGGAGAAAAAAGACGTCCTCCCCATAAGAATACTCGGGGATAAGGTTTTACGAGAGAAAGCCAGACCAATTGAAGATCTTACGGATGAGATCATAGAACTTGCCAGAAAAATGGAAGCGACCATGAAAATGGCTAATGGTATAGGACTCGCTGCGCCACAGGTAGGTAAATCCATCCGTCTTTTTGTTGTTGACACAGAATACCTTGAAATCAGCAAGAAACCCATGATCTTTGTCAATCCTGTTATCGTTGAAAAAGATGGTGAAAGTGAGTTTGAAGAAGGGTGTCTCTCCATCCCGGGATTGTACGCGGATGTCATTCGCCCAAAAAAAATTGTTGTTAAAACACTAATATTGAGGAGAAAAAAACTCGTTGAGCGGGAGCTGGAAGCTGATGAGCTTTTCGCCAGAGTTATCCAGCACGAGATTGATCACCTTGATGGTATTTTATTCATTGACCATCTCCCTCCCGAAAAGAGGGCTGAACTCTTAAGAGAATGGACCAGAAAACGTCACTCAATGGGTTAAATCTCATTTTCTTCGGCTCAGGTGACTTCGCTACCATTGTCTTGAGAAAACTACTCACTGAAGGTGTGAACTTCCGGGCAGTTGTTACCCTCCCACCAGGGCCAAAGGGAAGGGGTAGAAAACTACGTGACCCTGAAGTTAAGGAAATTGCAGATAAGGCAGGTATTCCTGTCTTCCAACCTCAAAATCCAAATTCTGAAGAAACTCTCTTTTCACTTAAATTATTCAAACCAGACTTCTTAATTCTTACCGATTACGGGAAAATCCTAAAAAGACAACTCCTCGATCTTCCGGCTTTTTATCCATTAAACATTCATCCTTCGCTACTTCCAGAGTATAGAGGAGCGGCTCCGATAGAACGTGCAATGATGGACTGTAAAGAAGAAACGGGAGTAACCTTAATGGTCATGGATGAAGGACTGGACACAGGTCCCATTGTCAAACAGGAACATATAAAAATTGGACCAACTGAAATAAAATCTGAGCTCATGCTCCGTCTCGCAGAAACAGGAGTAAAACTGGTACTGGAGTCACTTTTACCACTCAAACTTAACAAATTAAGGCCCAAACCTCAGCGAGGTAACCCGAGCTACGCTCACAAAATCCAGAAACAGGAACTATGGATTAACTGGGAAAAAACGGCTCAGAAAATTAAGTGCCACATCAACGCCCTTTCCACAAAACCAGGTGTTAGGACTAATCTTGGTCCCTTAATGGTAAAGCTGATCAGGGCAGGTGTGTTCAATGACAGAAGTCCAGGCCCAGGTAAAATCGCAATAAAAGGGGATAAACTGCTCATTGGGGCTCTCGACTATTTTGTAGAAATACTTGAAATTCAACCACAGGGTAAAAAGATCATGTCGGCAGAAGAATTTCTAAGGGGATATAAAAGAAAACTCTCCACTGTTTGAAGGTTCCCGTTCTGAAAATTACCATTTAAACAATGAAAAAGGGTTACGAAATCATCATAGTCTCTCGGAAAAAGGTAATTAATAAATTCATACCCTCCTGGTTATTTAAATTATTTATTGCAATTGGGATTGTTACAGCTATCATCGTTGTTTCAGCGTTTTACACACATTACGAATATGTAAAAACAGAGAGAAAACTCCGATATGTGATGAAAGAAAACCGTAGATTGAAAGCGGAAAACGCAAAGATTGTACTCCTTGAGAAGAAATTGGAAAAGTTGTCTGAATTCAGAAAAAAGGTGGAAAACATGCTGGGTGTTCAAAACGCACCGCCTCCATTCAATATTGAAAAACTGGCATCAAAAGTAAGTGCAAAGAATAAAAGTGAGCGTAAAACTAAAGCTAAGAAGGTAAAACTTGCAGGGACTAACCCCATTGAACAAGAAATTATCAAAGCTGAGAAGGCGAACGTTTACACCCCATATGGAATGCCTGTTAAAGGTTACATAACCCGTGGGTTCACAGCATCTCATAAAGCCGTTGACATTGCAGCCCAAACAGGCACTCCCATAATTGCCCCTGCAAACGGTATAGTTATTAAAGTCACCTATAATAAAAGATTCGGAAATCTCGTTGTTATATCTCACGGTGACATTTTCAAAACAGTTTACGGACATCTTGAGAAGGTTTTTGTAAAACCCGGTGACATCGTCAAAAAGGGTGATCTCATCGGCCTCGTGGGTAACACAGGATTATCAACCGGACCCCATCTTCACTATGAAATATGGAAAAACGGAAAACCTGTAAATCCAATGAAGTATCTAAAGTTTCCAGGATGATTATCAGAGCGGAAAAAGCTTTCATAAACGGCAATTTTCAGAATAATGTTACTCTCGCCATCCACAGAGGAGTTTTTGAAGATCCAGTTACTTTGTTAAAACCAAAGGATAAAAGCCTGGATTTCAACATTATTGTTCCGGGATTCATTGACGCCCATACACATTTGTGGCAGTATGGACTGTTTATTTCACGCCCCAACCTCAAAGAAACAAGAAGTATCAAAGAAACACTCGAATTCATTGAGAGTATTGTAAAAAGCGGGGCCTATCGTCCACCCATAATATTTGAGGAATTCGATCAGAGTAACTGGCAGGAAAAGAGATTTATCACCAAAAAGGAGCTCGACCGGGTCACAGGAACAGTTCCGGTAATTTTGAGACGCGTGTGCGGTCATATTGCCATAGCAAATACTGCCGCTCTCAGGCTAATTCCTTCAAAAACAGCTGGAGTTGACAAAAAATCTGGACTTTTGCTTGAGGAAGTACCTTTGAGAATAAATGATTACTTTCCTCCTGATTTTGAAGATATAAAACTTGCAATCCTCAGTGCGCAGGATAGAATGCTATCCCTTGGAATAACATCAGTTCATGAGTTTGGAGGCCCAGACATTTTCAAAGCCTATGAAGAGTTGGCTTCTGCTGACCTTTTGAAAATCAGAATATACTTCAATTTTTATGAGAGGGATATAAAAAAAATTATTGATCTCGGCCTCAAAACAGGCTTCGGTAATAATATTTTGAGAATCGGTGGAATTAAAGTTTTCATGGATGGTTCAGTTGGTGGCAAAACTGCTGCATTTTTTGAAAATTATGTCGGGGAGAAACACAATGGAAAGCTGCTCAAATCTCAAGAAGAGATGGAGAAATTAATTACTACAGCCCAGGACCACGGAATACAACTCCTTGTTCATGCCATAGGTACGAAGGCTATAAGAACTGCGCTCCTTGCCTTTAAAAATGCGCTTGCGGGTGGCAACTACCTACGACACCGAATAGAGCATTTTGAATTTCCTGAAGAGCAGGATCTCAAACTGGCCAGCAGCATGGGAATTTTAATATCATCACAACCAAATTTTATTACACGGTGGGGTGGAGTTGAAGGCATGTACTATGAATTTCTTGGAGAAAATCGCTGGAGAATAAATAATCCCTTCAGGAAGATGCTCAAATACGGATTAAAAGTCGCTTTCGGATCTGATGCCATGCCTCCCTCACCATCCTATGGAATTAAAGGAGCTGTCAGACACCCTGTTCAGGAAAATTCCATAAGCTTTGAAAAGGCTGTTGAGCTTTACACAGAAATGGGAGCATTCTTTTCTTTTGAGGAAGATATTAAGGGCAAAATTCAACGCGGCCTATTCGCAGATTTCGTCGTGATTGACAAAGTGTCACCAGACTTTAACGTTCAATCCGTTTTTATAAATGGGATCAGGGTCTCTGGCTGACTCCTCAGACGTCTGTAAACTTCAAGTCCTCTCTTTATCACTTTTACAGCACGATCTGGAGGATTGTACTTCCATAATTCATCAATAGTTATCCACCTTAATTCAGTACTATCTGACATTGGTTCTGCTTTACCCGAAACATATTCAAGCAGAAAATCCACAATCACGTAGTGGAACCTGACTCTCCCATCTCTGTCATGAAAGATTTGCTCAAAAACTTCGATGATTCCGAGAGGTTTTACTTTAATCTGACACTCTTCAAATATTTCTCTTACAATTGCATCCTGAAGTTTCTCACCTGGCTCAACAGCTCCACCCGGCAACGTCCATACATCTTTGAGGGGTTCTTTCCCCCTCCTCGCCAGTAAAAATCTATCTTCATCTAAAACCAATCCCCCGACCGAAAGGATCGGGGAATCTGGATATTCTCTTTTCATCAAATTTTAGATTTCATTTCCTATACTTCTTCCCCACGATATATCTTTTCCCAGATCCCGGGTTCTTCCTTGTGAGTCAAATAGTAATCAATATACCTGGCAGCCGTTTTACCACTACCCGCGGCAAGGATAACGGTTGCAGCACCAGTCATAATATCTCCACCGGTGAAAACACCTTCCTTTGTTGTGGCATGAGTTTTTGGATTAGCCTTAATCGTTCCATGGCGAGTAGTTTCAAGCCCCGGTGTGGTCTCTGGAACAATCGGATTTGGAACCTGCCCTATGGCGATAACAACTGTATCAACAGGAATTCTATATTCTGAGCCTTCGATGGGAATGGGTCTCCTCCTCCCTGACTCATCCGGCTCTCCAAGTCTCATCTTTATAACCTCAACCTCTTTTACCCAACCATTTTCATCTCCAAAATATCTTACTGGATTTGTCAATATCTTTAGCTCGATCCCCTCTTCCTCAGCATTTTCAATCTCTTCGATCCTTGCTGTCATTTCCTTTCTTGATCTTCTATAAACAATAGTCACCTTCTCAGCACCAGCTCTCAAAGCAGACCTCGCCGCATCCATAGCCACGTTTCCAGCTCCCACAACAACGACTCTTTTGCCAACTTTAATGGGAGTATCGTACTCCGGGAACTTATAAGCGCGCATCAAATTTATTCTTGTTAGAAATTCATTGGCTGAATAGATTCCAAGAAGATTCTCACCAGGTATTCCCATAAATCTTGGATAACCAGCACCTGTGGCAACAAATGCAGCTTCGTATCCATCTTCGCTCATCAATTCATCAAGTGTTCGCGTTTTCCCAACAACAAAATTTGTGAGAATCTCGACACCAAGCTTTTTAACGTAATCGATCTCGCGTGCGACAATTTCTTTAGGCAATCTGAACTGGGGTATTCCATACATTAATACCCCGCCAGGCTTATGTAATGCTTCAAAAATTGTCACCTCATATCCCATTTTCGCAAGCTCACTCGCACAAACAAGTCCCGCTGGACCCGAGCCAATAATTGCTACTTTTTTACCCTTTCTTGGTGGACGGGCTGGAATCTCAACTTCACCATGTGCAGCTTCAAAATCTGCGACAAACCTTTCGAGGCGGCCGATTGCAACAGGCTGTCCTTTGATCCCTATTACACACTTCATTTCACACTGGTCTTCCTGCGGGCAAACTCTACCGCAAATCGCTGGCAATGGATTTGCTTCCTTTATCTTTTTAACTGCCCCAATAAAATCGCCTTTTTTAATTAAGTCTATGAACGACGGGATATCTATTTCAACTGGACATCCTGCAACACATGGTGGTCTCTTACATAATAAGCATCTCTCAGCTTCAAGAATAGCCTCTTCAGGGGTGTAACCAAGTGCGACTTCATCGAAAGTCTTTATCCTCTCCTCAGGCGGTCTCTTTGACATTGGTGTACGTTCAAGCTTCAACCTGCGTGCCATGAGTAACCCTCCGTTTCAAGCTGTTTTTTGAATAAATCAAGTGATTTTTTCTCCTCTTCCTTATACATCCTCAATCTCTTCATAAGCAGGTCAAAATTAACTTCATGGGCATCAAATTCAGGTCCGTCTACACAGGCAAATTTTGTAACTCCACCTACCTCAACCCTACAAGCACCGCACATTCCCGTACCATCCACCATAATTGGATTCAAACTAACAATCGTTTTTATCTTCGGTTCTCTGGTCATATCAGCAACTGCCTTCATCATTGGTACAGGGCCCACAGCATACACTGCATTGACCTCTTCTTTCTCCATTATGAATTTCAGCCCATCAGTAACAAGTCCTTTCATACCGTATGAGCCATCATCAGTTGTTATAAGAACCTCATCTACCAGGCTTCTCATTTCCTGTTCAAGTAGGACCAGTTCCTTAGTCCTCGCGCCTATTATAGTTATAACCCGGTTACCAGCTTTTTTTAGTGCAGTCACCATTGGTAGAAGCACAGCTGTTCCAAAACCACCACCAATGGCTACAACCGTACCGAAATTCTCGATTTCGGTGGGTTTACCCAGAGGTCCGACAAAGTCTGCAAGCTCATCTCCCTCCTTCAGAAGTCCAAGGTGAATAGTAGTTTTTCCCACTTCCTGAAAAATTATTGTAACGATTCCCTTATCCTTGTCAGTCCTTGCGATAGTAAGCGGGATTCTCTCACCCTTTTCATGGACACGGAGCACTATAAACTGACCGGGTTTTGCCGCCTTTGCAACAAAAGGCGCATATATCTCCATTAATTTGGAGCCAGGCCCCAAAATTTCTTTCCTGAGTATTTTATACCCCATATTATCAGCTATTTTAACTTTTCGAGGAGCTTTAGATTCCTATCTCTTACCATGTCACTAACGATCTTAACAAGCTCATAGACGCGATCATCGGCAACACTGTAGTAAACATTAACGCCCTGCTTCCTTGACTTGAGGATACCAGCTTTCTTCAGAATTGACAGATGTCTTGAAACAGCGGACTGGTCTATCCCCAGAATGGGAATCAGATCACAGGCACATTTCTCACCTTCCTTCAACAACTCAAGAATAAGGATCCTCCTTCCACATGCAAGTGCAGAAAAGATATCTTTACGTGGATCATCTATGTCCTTCGCATACTTTGCTGCCATTATCGTACCTCCTCTTGGATTTTTTGTTTCGTTTAGATTAACGTTATATTTAAAGTTTGTCAAGTGTTAATATTAATTTTAGGCAATTTGTTATGATAGGCAAAGTTAATCAGCCACTATTTAACCTGTTTTTAAGCGACTTTAATCTCCTGACCGTCTCATATCCATAGTAAGCTATGGGAAAAACTATATTGTTTTGCAGGAGTGGTTCTGCTATATCCAGTATCTTCCGTGCTTTCTCTCCATCAGGTGTACCCGGTATCGGAGAATACTCAGATAGCATGATTTTCAATCCAAGCTCTGCAATTTCTCTCATGCCCTGTTCCACTTCTTCTGGTGGTTGACCGGGGAGACCCATCATCAAGTAAACCGTAATCTGTTCCCTCTCAAATCCCGCAGATAGTAAATTTTCAACGGCATTATAAAAATGTCGGGATGTAACCTTTCCCCCTGTGTCCTTCTGTCTCTCAACGTCAGTTGTCTCATATCCAATATAAATCGTCTCAAATCCCGCTTTTTTCATAGCGTAAGCTACTTCCAGGGTAATGTATCTGGCATGCAGGGCATTGGGAGTATGAAATTTCAACCCCATCTCTGAAACTGCATCAAGGAGTGGTAGTATTCCCCTTCCTGGATTTACAAGTAGGGCATCGTCATAAAAAACAATATTTTCGATTCCTCTTCTCCTGAAATGATCTATTTCTTCAAGTACTCTATCGATGTTTCGAACTCTGAAACGAGGATTCAAGATCCATACAGCACAGTAGGTGCACCTAAATGGGCATCCTTCTGTAAGCTTAATTACCCCATAATCGAGTTTCTCATAAACATCCCATAACGGGGATGAATTCCCGTTGAGAGATTCCACACCCAAAAAATTCGAAAAACTATCTAAATCTGTAAAAATATGGTCTGGGTCAAGAGTTTTTACGGCATGTTCAGGTATGATCGAGGAGTAAATTCCACCGAGAACGATTTTTGTTGAAGGAAAAATTTCTCTAACAGTTTTTGTCACTTCATTAACTCCAGGGTACCAATAGGTCATCCCGGTTGAGACAAGGGTAAAATCTGGCGCCGGGATATTCGAAAGATAAGTACGGAACAACTCGACTGGGGCACCATATCTTTTGAACTTCCGAGGAACAAAGTCGAGGACGTCCGGCTTTCGAATCTCGATACTGTAGAATTTACCCCGCCCATATCTATCAGATTTTGCATGTGGAAACAGATGTCTATCCATGAAATCAAAGAAATAGATTGAATCGATCCCACTATTTTTCAGAATACCTGCAATATGAACAAGTCCGTAGGGCTTGAGCCAGAAGTCATGTGCGGCAAAGTCATATATGGGTGGATTTACGAGAAGGACGTTCATTTTCCTCTGGTGTGACATTATAATTGAGACCCAACAAATCTTGAAGGAGGAATCAAAATGCCAGTTCCAAAGAGGAGACATTCACGGGCGAGAGGTAGAAAACGTCGTACTCATTATGTTGCATCAGCCCCGGCATTGTCTGTATGCCCTAATTGCGGAAGACCAAAAATGCCCCATAGGGTCTGTCCATACTGTGGATATTACGACGGCAAAAAAGTCATTGAAGTAAAAGTTAAAGTTAAGGAAAAGGCAGCTGAGGGCGAAGCCCAGGCATAGATTATGGCTTATAAGGTTGCCCTTGACGCATTTGGAAGTGACAGGGCACCTCATATTGAAATTGAGGGGGCTGTTAAGGTCTGCGAAGAGAATGACGATGTAGAAATATTCCTCGTCGGGGACAAAAAAATTCTGGGAGATGCCCTTTTAAATCATAAAAAGTGCCGGGGTAAAAAGATTTATCTCGTACACGCGCCACAGAGGGTAACCATGCACGACAAACCCTCTATGGCACTGAGGAAGAAACCTCACTCATCAATCGCAGTTGGTCTACAGCTTGTTGCTAATGGACAGGCAGACGCTTTCGTTTCTGCAGGTAACACTGGTGCAGTTATGGCATACTCCCTGAAAATTCTTGGACGACTTGAAGGAGTACAGAGACCAGGAATTGCAGCACTCGTCCCCACTCTTGGAGGTGGATTTACTATCATTATCGATGTGGGAGCAAATATCCAGACAAAACCTGAGCACCTTCTTCAATACGCTCTGATGGGAAAAATTTTTATGGAATTCGTCCTGAATGTAAGGGATCCAAGAGTGGGTCTCCTCTCTATCGGGGAAGAGGCCAGCAAGGGGAATCAACTTATTAAAGAATCTCGTATATTGCTTGAGAAAAATCCAAACATCAATTTCATAGGTCATGTGGAGGGAAATCATGTTCTCGAAGGAATAGCAGATGTGATAATAACGGACGGATTCACTGGAAATGTAGTGCTTAAATTTGGTGAGGGAGCTATCAATGTATTCATCAAATTAATCAAGGAAGAAGTTAAAAAAAGCATACTTGCTACAATTGCAGGTCTCTTCCTAAAACCTGTTTTCAAGAAACTAAAGCGGAGACTCAACTACGAGGAATATGGAGGAGCCCCTCTCCTTGGGGTTGATGGGGTAGTGATCATCGGTCACGGAAGATCCACATCCCTTGCTATCAAAAATGCCATTCTCACAGCAGTCAGATACATAGAAAGAGATGTGAACTCCCATATAAAAGATGAGCTTTCGCTTGCCATAACATGATAAAAGTAGGAACCTGTGGATTCCCGGTTGCACGCTCAAAACTTTTTCCCTCAGTTGATGTCGTTGAGACACAGAAGACCTTTTACACTATAGTTAAAGAAAGCACCCTCCGAAAATGGCGTTTTGAGGCTCCGGAATCTCTTGAATTCACTGTGAAAGCCCTTCAGATTATAACACATCCAGCCCAGAGTCCAACCTACAGAAAACTCGGAAATGATGTTGGAAATCGAGAAAATTATGGCTTCTTCAAACCTTCATCCGAGGTCGATAGAGCGATGACTATAACCTTAGAATCGGCATTCATACTGAAAGCAAAAATTATTGTTTTCCAGACCCCCGCCTCTTTTAAACCAACCAATAAGAATATCGATAACATTATTAATTTCTTCAAAAAATGGAGAACAAGTGATCTTATCTTTGTGTGGGAGCCACGCGGAAAGTGGGATGGTGCGACAGTACAAAAAATCCTTGCCGAAACGGGCATTTCCCATGCTGTAGATCCATTTAAAAATAAGTATTTAGGAGGCAAGATTGCCTATTTTAGACTTCATGGAAGGGGCAAAGGCTATCGTTATGTTTACACAAATGAAGACTTCAGAGAATTAAGAAATCTCCTGCCTGAAGACAGAAACTCCTATGTAATGTTCAACAATACAAATATGTTTAACGATGCGATAAGATTTAAGGAATTCCTCAGATTGAATAGATTTCAAACATCTTCTCCAGAAAGCTGAGATTCAAGTTCCTTTTTAAGTATTTCAAACTCTTGCCTGTCAATTTTGCCGGATTGGAGATCGTATTCGAGCTCCCTCAAAGCCTCTCTGTAGTGTACCTCTAAATCTTTTAATTTTCTTTCTCCAGTAAGAGGGACAGTAGTCTTCAAAATTATTGGCTCAAGAATATAGTAAAGTGAAACAGCTGCTATTATACCTATAACAATTGCTGGTATCATTCCTTTCTACTCCAGGGATTATATGCAAGAATTCCACCAAGGATAACGAGTAAGGTACCTGCCCATAGAATTTGTATAAGAGGCTCAACCATCACGTGGAAATAAGCAACTTCTCCTTTCTTCTCCCACCCAGATAATGAAATATAAAGGTCGCCATAAATTGAGGGATATATATCAACCTCAGAGCTTGGTTCATTTTCCCAATTCACATAAAACCTTTTCTGAGGTTTCAGTATATCTACAAGCCTGCCATTCTTGTCGAAAACTTTAACCGTTGCCTGCACAATCTGGGCGTTTGGAATATTAAAAGCTATTAAGTCAGTGTATTTCAAAGTGAAATTTTTAACTTTATGAGATCCACCCTTTGTAAGTTTGAAGTCATCCTTATGAAGATAGAAACCGGATCCAATAATGCCAAGTGCCGTCAAAGCAATCCCAAAATGTACAACATATCCACCATATTTCCGTGGATTAAGCATAAACATCTTCCATATTGCTTTAAAGAAATTCCCATCTCTTCTGATTCTCACTTTTAGATCAGAAAGGAAATCCTCGATGGTTGAGATCAGCATAAATGTGGTAAGGATATACATAATCAGAGGCAAAATCTGATGTGCACCAAGGAACCAGTACAAAATTCCAAGAAGAACGCTCATCACTGCTGGTACAATCACACCTTTAATCAGATGCTTGCTTCTCGCACGTCTCCAGCCTAAGTGAATGCATATTCCCATCAAAATTACAATAATTGCAAAAAACGGCAGGGACGATTGATTGTAGAAGCTCGTCTTTACAGTGATTTCTTTCCCTGTAAAAATTTTGCTAAAAAGTGGAATAGAAGTTCCGATGAAGACAACAAAGGCGAGTGCGAAAAACACCCAGTTCGTAAGATATATAAACCCCTCACGCGAAAAAATAGTGAGTATCTTTCTCTGTGATTGTAGGAGTGAATTTCTTTTTATTATCAGGTAAATAAGCAAAATCCCAAGGCCAAACATGTAAACCAGGAAGAAATTGCCAAGTGGACTCTGGGCAAAGGCGTGAACCGAGGAGATAATACCACTTCTCGATATGTATGTTCCAAAAATGGCGGTGATATAGGTAAGGAAAATCAGAATTATTGACCATCTTTTTAATATATTTCCTCTTTCCTGAGCAATAATTGAATGGAGAAAGGCCGTACCAAGCAACCACGGAATCAGGGATGAATTTTCAACCGGGTCCCAGCCCCAGTAACCACCCCATCCAAGCTCAATATAAGACCATCTTGCACCAAAAAATATCCCTGTTGTCAGGAAAATCCACGCAAGCAGGGACCATTTCCGGACTCGTACAATCCATTCTTCATCGATCTTACCCGTAAAAAGGGCGGCAAAAGCATAGGAAAAAGGAATTGCATACCCAACATATCCAAGATAAAGTGTAGGCGGATGTATTATCATCCAGATATTTTGAAGCAGAGGGTTCATACCCACGCCATCAGGCGGTGTAAAATCCATCCTCTTCAAAGGATTTGAGAAAAATGTCAGTATTAACAAAAGGAATAAAAAAGTAAATGACAAAATCATATAGGCGTAGCTATTAAAATCCGATAGATCTCCGTGATTCTCCCATATAACTATAATTGTGAATAGTCCAAGTAGCCAGATCCAGAGAACGAGGGAGCCGGATTGCCCAGCCCACAAAGCTGTGATCTTGTAAAACAATGGTAGCTCCCGGTTTGTATAATGGGCAACATATTCAACACTAAAATCTGATGTAATAAGGACATAAAGTAGAGAAATAATTACAAGTGTAAGTAAGGCGAAGATAACATATATCCCTCTCAGTGCTGAAAGTCGAAAATCGTAATTTTTCTTCAAAAGACCAAGAATGAAGAATACAGAGGAAAGAATGGAAACAATAAATGCAATGTATATTGAATACTGCCCGATTTCAGCCATCGGCCATGAATTATACTTATGAGATCCTCACTGTGTCAAGCTGAGTTATAATGATTTTTAATTAATATCCGTTACCTTCCAATCTCCATCATATCTCCAGAGGTTAAAAATGATACCAAATGGGTTTAAACTAAAACCCTGTTATGATTACCTTTCTCTCAACCATATTCGCACTACTCCTGAGCCTGTGGGTTTATAGAGGAAGTTACAGGCGACTCTGGTACCTGGTCCTTTTGAGAACCGTATCCATAACACTACTGTTAGTCTTAATATTCACACCCGTCTTCAAAAAAACTGTAACTATTCCCACCACGGTAGATGTTCTTATTGATAAATCCGGCAGTATGGGATTCAAGGAAAAAGCCAAGTTTTTAAAATCGACCGTAAAACGTCTTCAGGACATTGAAAACTCTAACTTTAGCTTAAATTTTTTTAGTTTCGATACAACTATTTATAATGGCATCAATTTCGATTTCGGGGGTAAAACAGCAATTGGTAAAGCAATCAATAGCATGTTGTCCAGCACAGTTATTCTATTATCGGATGGATTAAACAATAGAGGCCCCTTCCCTGATCTCCACAACAAACGGATAATATCCCTCTTACCTCCATCAACAGGGGCACTTATAAAATCGATCAAATTTAAACCCCTTATTGTGGAAGGAGCCACTGATACGTTGAAGATAATTACCGGAAAATCGGGGAAACTTGAAATTTTTGGGAAGCAGAAAATATTTTCTAAAATTGTAAAACAAGGGGAGGAAAACTCTATCCCTTTAAAACCTTCGAAAAGTGGCATTTACACCTATAGGATAAAGATAGATGGTAAACTGGTTAAAAAGATCACTATAAGAGTGGTTAAAAGGGGGAAAAGTGTCCTCGTGTTCTCCTCTCATCCTGATGTAAATGTAAGATTTCTCAGGATGTATTTAGACCAAAGTGGAAACATCACGGCAGACATTGTTATCTTCACAAAACGTGGACTCACAATGTTCAAAAAAGATGCAGTAATCAAATTAAAAAAATTCGATTTTAACGGATATGATTTCTACATACTGATTGATCCTACACCTGACGCACTTGCTCCCGTTCTTTCCGGTAAAAGGGGACTCATAATATTCTCAAGAAGGCCGGACAATTTGAATAAACTGTTAAACGGTATATTCATTCCCACTCTAAGGAGAGGTGAGCTTTATCCTGTATGGGGTGATTCTACTCTAAATCCTATCGAATACATGTGGGTTTTAAACAGATATCCCCCCGATATTGATAATTTTGTGTATGTTAGAATGGGAAAAAGACAAATCCCATTGCTTTTCATACACCAAAACCTGGCATTCCTCATGACAGGTGATTTTTATAAAATTCCCCTATTCAATTTCGATGCATATTTGAAAATTCTCGATAGAGTCTTTTCCAGACTTATCCCTGAAGGAAATTTCTTTGTCGAAACCCCCATAAGGGAGTTTGAAGCAGGGGAAAAGATCCCTGTCACTGCTTATGCGTATGACAGGTTTGGCAATCCAATTGACACACTTTTCCCTGTGGTAAAATTGGGTAAGAAGGTTTATCAAATGAATTACAGGGGGAACGGAGTATACACAACTCTCATCTCATTGAATGATACTGGAAAATTAGAGGCACATGTGATATTTAAAGGACTTGAGGGCATTTTAAAAACAGAATCTATTTCCTTACGAGTCAGGAACAGCCAGATTGAGACCCCTACACCCGATGTGAATGTAGACTTTCTTCACAATCTTGGTAGCACGGTAAATTCTCTCAAAGAATTACAGGCGATTCTAACAAGGATAAAACCAGAAAAAGAGATGAGGAGAATCAACCTCAGAAATACATGGCTTATATTATTGACCGTAATTATCCTCTTAGCAATTGAATGGTTTATTCGACGTGCAAATGGGACTGTATGAAACTAATCTGCCCCTGATATTGGGCGGACCTTAACTACTCCTTTAATAGATTTGATGTGTCCAAGTAGTTCTTCAAGTTGTGTTCGCGTCTTCACATTCAATGTGAGATCAGCTATGAAATTCCCCCCGTACACACCTTTAATATTAGGGGAAACCTGGAATTTACCGAACATAGAAGGCTTATCCTTACTAAGATCCAGAAGAAATTTATTAAGTCCCGTCAGATCTTCAGCTACCACTCTAACTTTCACTCTTCTTGAGAAATCGACATCCTCGGTCCATCTTGCTGGCAGTATTCGACTTCTATTTCCCCTGTAATGTACTACATTCGGACAATCTTTCCTGTGAATGGTGACTACATGGGACGTTGTGGCAATACCAACAATCTCATCACCTGGTAACTGGATACAGCACTTGGCAAATTTTATTTCCATACCCTTGATTCCACTTACCTCAACCAGTGGTTTTTTCTCACCCTGGCGAACATACCTGTGCTGAGGAAGGAATTTCCTCACTTTCCCGACCAATTTTCTTCTTGAAATTCTCTTCGCGTAGATTGCATAGTAAAGCTCCTCCTCAGCGTGCATGTTGAATGAACGTACCAGCCTGGGGAGTAGCCTGTCCAGGGTTTCACGTGGAACCTTCTCCTGTTCCAGAATCTCTTTTAATTGTTGTTCCCCGGCTTCAATCTCATCTGAGGCATATTTTATCAGAATTACTCTCTTTAATGCTTTTAAATTTATCTTTTCTTCCGCTATTTGAATAAATAAATTATTTTCCTGCCTCATTTTGAGGTCAGGGAGAATACTTCGGGCAACTTCTTGATAATCGAGGTCAAAGGGCAGTAATTTTTTGAGAATCTTCATAAATTCTTCTTTCCCCTTTGAAATCTTTTGCTCTCGCTCCTGTCTTCTGAAGTAGGCTTTAATTTTTTGCCTTGCAGATGATGTTTTGACAAATCTGAGCCAGTCGAGGCTTGGAGATGGAACGGAACCTGTTTTTATTTCAACAATATCTCCATTTTTTAACTCGTAATTCAGGGGGACAAGTTTGCCATTAACTATCGCTCCTCTCGCTCTGTGCCCCAGCTCCGTATGTACTGCATACGCGAAATCAATGGGGGTCGAGTGTTTCTTTAAAATTTTAATCTCTCTTTTAGGTGTAAAAACATAGATATCCTCTTCCTTTAACTCATCCTTTAAAACCCTATAGTATATGCGGGGATCTTCGATATTCTTGGACCTTTCAATCAAATTATGCAGCCATCCCATTAATTTCAGTGTTTCAGCCCCACTTTTCACTCCTTCTTTGTATCTCCAGTGAGCAGCAATTCCAAACTCTGCTATTTCATGCATCATTTCAGAGCGAATTTGAATTTCTATAAACTTGTTATCGGGTCCAACAACCGTGGTATGAAGAGACTGATAAAAATTCGGCTTGGGATTTGCCACGTAATCCTTAAATCTATCAGGTACAGGTTGATAAAGCTCATGAACAACCCCAAGAACCTTATAAACATCTTCCTTAGTTCTCGTAATGATTCTAATTCCATATAGGTCGTAAAGCTCTTCAAATTTCTTATTCTTTTTCTTCATTTTTTGGTAAACGGAGTAGATATGTTTTGGACGGGAAATTATTCTTGCTTCAATCCCTCTACGCTTTAACTCAGCCCCCAGCTGAGCTTCTACAAGTCCAAGGAACTTCTCTCTGTCCCTTCTTTTTTCGTTTATCTTTCTCGCAAGATCAGAGTAAACAGATGGATTCAGATATTTGAATGACAGATCTTCAAGCTCCCATTTAATTTTCCAGATACCAATCCTATGTGCAAGTGGTGCATAAATCTCGAGAGTCTCTCGTGCAATTCTTCTCTTTTTATCATCTGGTAATGATTCAAGCGTCTTTATATTGTGCAGCCTGTCAGCCAGTTTTATGACAAGTACTCTTATATCTTCAGCTATAGATAAAATCATCTTTCTATAGGTCTCGACCTTTTGCCTGTACATTTTCCCCAGCTCTCTCGCTCCATCCAGCTCACTGAGAGGGATCTGTCTGATCTTGGTTACTCCCTCAACGAGAAAAGTAATCTCTCTGCCGAACACTTCCTCAAGCTCTTCTGATGTTGTATCTGTATCTTCAAGGATGTCATGCAGTAGACCTGCTGCTACTGTCGTAGCGTCCATTTTCAGATCAATAAGTATGAGAGCAACATTTATAGGGTGTGTAATATAAGGATCTCCGGATACTCTGAACTGTCCCCTATGCCTTTCACAGGCGAAATCGAGTGCTTTTTTTACCAATTCAACTTCATCATCAGAGAAAACACTTTCGACACGGTTTATTAATTTTTCTCTTAGAGTTATGAGCTCTTTTTCAATAGACCGGGAAAGCTGCAAAATGGATCACCTCATTATTCAGTTTTAGAGCATGAGCAACGGCCTTTTTATCTGCAAATCTTAATTCCTGGCCCTCTATAACTCCATCCGCCACCATGTAATCCCGGGAGAAAACATAATCTATGAAATTTTGTATTTCGGCCTCTTTAAAGTCGCCTGGTCCATACATCATGGATTCCAGCGCTTCAAGAGCATATCCACGCAAAAGTTTTTTACTCATTTTTTTGAATAAACCGGGACCAACAAATATATCCATCCCAAGAATCTTTTTACCTGCAACCACAATAAAACCCTTTGTATCCTCAGAAAATTCAGCATCCTCAACAAATCTATCTATATCATCTCTCAACGTCGAATATGCATCATGCATGGAGCTTGTAACTGACTTAACCCGAAAACTTTTAAGTGTGCTACGGACAGATTTCCATATTGCTGACTGATCTGATTTGAAACTTTTGTTTAGCTTGAGAGATTGTGTAACGGATGATGCGAGTATCGACCTCAAAGAGGGATATGCCACCACGCCTGAATGATGAAACTCCCTGTTACCACTCCATCTGTTTTGTTCCACACAGGTAACCGGGACTCGCGCACTCACGGGTTTGGAGGCGACCATAGATGTGTTAAAAACCCTGTTCTGAAGAGCGCCAATAATCTCCTCTCCATCAAGAACAAAAAGCCTTCCTCCACCCTCGAAATCCAGCTCTGCTTCATTTACAACTCCAGTATCGTTTAAAAACAAAACCCCTCTATCTCTTGCCTCTTCAATACTCAGGTAGTTACCATTCCCTGTCCCGATAATCGGGTAAATAACAAGATTCCTCAAAAAATATGGTTCACCAATCCTGGGAGTCTCAAACATCATTCTATATTAATAACCGAACCTGCTCCAGAGTCAATATAGTTTTCCTCACCAAACACTTCTCTCGCTATTTCCATGGCCAGATCACCAGAACAGTGGGACGGAGAGATCTTTTCAACCCCCATTTCTTTCAAATATTTCATAACCTCTGTGATATAGTCTTCATCCTTGTGCAAAAGGTGAAAACCACCTACAACCAGGTAGATATGTTCATCAAGAAAATTACCTCTTACATGGGAGACTATCTTCGTGAGTTTCGGGTGAGAACATCCGGTAATAATAACGAGACCAGGTGGTGTTTTTATCACCATGGACTGTTCTACAAGAATGGTGCCAAGCTGTCCAGTAGAGTAAACCCCATCAAACAGATTCTCAAATTCCTCTACTCTTTCAACTCTACCACCATGTCTTCTAACTCTTTCTTCAAATTCTCTTGAAATACTAATCGGGATATACACCACAGGTTCGTTTTCCATAACATTCAAAAGGTCAATCAGACCCCCGACATGGTCCAGATGAATGTGGGAAATAAAAATTCTACTAATACTGTCTGGAGAAATTTTGAAAGTCTCCATATTCTTTAAAAGAAGGTCTCCATCCGGTCCAGTATCAAATAACACTCCCTCCTTCAGGCCTTCAATATAAATTGATAATCCCCAGCCGTATTTAAACTTTTCATTATGGATAACATTGTTAACGACGACCTTTAACTGCATAATGCACCCCCTATGTTTGTTTAATCGACAAGATATTTAAACCTATTTATAAAGTCCTCCGGAGACATGTTACCAGCTCTTGCGAGCTCTTCAATGTCCTCCGGAGACTCAAAGTCCTCCTTTTTTAATTTGATCATATATTCCTGGGAAACTCTGTAAGTTTCAGAGGTTGTATCCACAAATCTCACCCTGAGTCGTTCAGTCTCAGGGTCTATCAGCTCTTCAAAGGGGATAGGATTCAATCTCCCGCCTTTATACGAAATTATTGCCCCGCTCCCCTCCATATTTAGCAGATACTCAACAGCTCCATGGCCAAGATTTTTCGTATATTCAATATCAAATGCAATCGGGGGTGCACTTCTCAAAATGTATCCAATTTCAACGTCAAGTATCTTAATATCTACTCCTCTCTTCCTAAGGGATCCGAGAACTGGATCTTTTAAAATTTTTCCAAGTGGGATTTCTGAAAGTCTCAAATGGCCGAAATCGTCTCTCTCCATTATTTGATCAGCTGGAAGATCATGAGGGTCTATCTTAAGTGCTATTCCTTCGGCAATCACAGCGACACCATCTTCCCTTCCCAGGGCTTTTCTCTTGATTATTGCTCCTTCAAGTATATCTGTGATATAATGCAGCGGCACCCTATCCCCTTTCAGCTCCTCCGGGATTACAGCAAGTGTCGCCCCGGCTGCTTTTGCTATACCCAGAGCGAGGTGTCCCGCCTCTCTCCCCATTGTTATCACAAAATACCACCTGTTAGTGGTCTTGGAATCTTCCATAATATTTCTTACAAGATCTGTTCCCAATTCCTTCGCTGTTTCAAAACCGAACGTGGGCATATTCTCCGGCAAAGGAATATCATTGTCTATCGTCTTCGGAACATGGGCTATCCTTATTCTATCACCCATCAATTTCTTTAATTTGTAAGCAAGAGTGGCAGTCCCATCCCCTCCGATAGTTACAAGATATTTAATTCTCAGTTCTGAAAAAGATTTCATTAAATTTTCAATCTTATCTCGCGAATCAATTGGATTATCCCTTGAAGATCTGAGAATTGACCCTCCGGTGAAATGTATTCTTGAAACATTCTCAATCGAGAGAGGAACAAGAAATGAGGTATCTCCCCGACTCAACCATTTGAATCCATCCATTATTCCGATCACATCAAGTCCTTCATTTATAGCTTCGATGGTTACAGCACCGATTACACCATTTATTCCTGGTGCAGGTCCCCCCATAACAGCAATTGCAAGAACCTCACTTCTCTTCCTCATGGCGAAAATTATAAATCCTGTCACTAAAAAAAAGAAACTCCAGTAATGGAAACTTCGCTTTTTTTGAATTATTATTAATAAAATTCTCCTTGTAAAAACTAAGAGTTTGTATTATATAATTACTCATCTGAGGGGTTATTTCTTTTGGTCGTCGAATACTAAAAGGAGGTATGTATTATGAATGTGTTAACCCTATCGAGGTGGCAATTTGCAATTACCACCATATACCACTTCTTCTTTGTACCTCTCACTCTCGGTTTATCTATTCTTGTCGCTATAATGGAAAGTAAATACGTGTCAACCGGTGACGAGATGTACAAGAAGATGGCTAAATTCTGGGGCAGACTGTTCCTCATAAATTTCGCCATGGGTGTGGTCACAGGTATTGTTCAGGAGTTCCAGTTTGGTATGAACTGGTCTGAATACTCAAGATTCATGGGAGACATCTTCGGTGTACCTCTTGCAATAGAAGCACTGCTGGCCTTTTATCTTGAATCCACCATGCTTGGAGTCTGGACATTTGGCTGGAATAAACTCTCAAAGAAAACACACGCCCTTACCATCTGGCTTGTTGCTATTGGTTCAAATTTGTCAGCTCTATGGATCTTAATTGCAAATTCTTTCATGCAGGAACCTGTGGGATACAAACTTGAAAATGGTAGAGTGCTTCTGACAAATTTCAAAGCGGTGTTCTCCAATCCTAATGTCTGGGTTCAATTCCCCCATGTACTTACTGCCGGGATAACTACAGCTGGATTCTTTGTACTCGCCTTTAGTGCGTATCATCTTCTGAAGGGAACAAAAGACGTGGAGTTCTTCCGTCGCTCCTTCAAGTGGGGCGCTGTGTATGGTCTCATCGGTGTAATTCTTGTAATTATAATTGGCCATATCCAGGGACAGCATCTTACAAGAACCCAACCCACAAAGATGGCTGCGGCAGAGGCACTCTGGGAAACAGAGGACCCAGCAAGCTTCTCCCTCTTCGCTATAATTGACACAAAGGCCCAAAAGAACCCCGTTGACATAAAAATCCCCGGCTTCCTGAGCTTCCTCGTTTACAACAAATTTAGTGGAGAAGTAAAGGGTATAAAGGACCTACAGAAAGAATATGAGGCAAAATATGGTCCAGGTAACTATATTCCGCCCGTAAAAACCTGCTACTGGTCATTTAGATTAATGGTAGGATTCGGTCTATTAATGCTATTGATAGCCATTATTGCAATTCCTTATGCCAAACGAGATCCGTCAGAAATTCCCAGGTGGTTCCTTAAATTATCAGTCTGGTCCGTTTTCTTCCCCTATCTGGCAAATACTTTTGGATGGATGCTCACTGAGTTTGGGAGAAATCCATGGATCGTGTATGGTCTTTTAAAGATAAAAGATGCAGTCTCACCTAATCTCGCCCCTGGTACCGTTCTCTTCTCACTACTGATGTTCGCTATTGTATACGGCTTACTCATGATTGCTGATGTTTATCTACTCGTTAGGTACGGTTTGAAACAGGGCCCTGAAGGGGCTGTTTCAGAAGGATACTAAGGAGGTTCAATCATGGTATTCCAGACAATCTGGTTTATTCTTGTAACAGTTTTATTTATTGGGTTCTTCTTCCTTGAAGGATTTGATTATGGAGTGGGAATTCTTCTCCCATTCCTTGGGAAGAAGGATGAAGAGAGAAGGGCCATAATAAATGCTATTGGTCCATTTTGGGATGGAAACGAGGTCTGGTTAATAACTGCCGGTGGTGCACTTTTTGCATCTTTTCCACAGGTTTACGCAACGCTGTTCAGTGGTTTCTATCTTGCTCTCTTCTTGATTCTCCTGGGGCTCATAGTCAGGGGTGTGTCCTTTGAGTTTAGAAGCAAGCTGGAAAGCTCTTCCTGGAGAAATTTCTGGGATTGGATGAACTTCCTGGGGAGCTTTCTTGCTGCTCTTCTCTGGGGTGTAGCTGTTGGAAATCTTATCCGTGGTGTACCGATTGACGAGAAAATGTATTATCACGGTGGACTACTCGGGCTAATCAGCGTATTTACACTCATTGCAGGGATAACTTTTGTTCTGTTGTTTGCCTATCACGGAGCAAATTTCCTTTCACTCAAACTCGATGGTGAAATGGCCGAAAGAGCAAAGGCAACTGCCAGGAAACTCTGGATCTGGGTTGTAATTTTCGCTGTAATCTTCATTCTGTGGTCACTTTTCGGCACTCCATACTTCACAAAGGGAGCAGTTCCAGGATTATCATTCCTTGCTGCCGCACTTGCTGCTATCTCACTACTTATCTCCGGGTTCAGAGCCATGCAGGGTAGAAGTGGATGCGCCTTTTTCTGGAGTGCACTTACTATCGTCTTCGCTACAGTAATGGTTTTCGCGGGTCTCTACCCAAGAATCATGATCTCCACGCTCAATCCAGCATGGAGTCTTACAATTTCTAATGCCTCAGCCAGTCAGTACACCTTGAAAACCATGACTATTGTGGCAGTAATTCTCGTTCCAATTGTACTCCTTTATCAAATCTGGACATACAGGGTTTTTAAAGACAGGATCAGTACGAAGAGCGAAATGGAATACTGATAGGATAGAGAGGGGGGCGAAGCCTCTGGCTTCGCCCCCCTCTCCTCACCCCCCAACCCTCGCTTTATCCTCCATGGTCCCACCCCATGAACAAAAAGATGCTCTCCCATCCTCAAAACTCATCTTCTTTATAATTTACCCACATGAAAATTGATAAACGTCTGTTCAAAGAAATAAGAAAGTACAAATTATCACTGATCTCAACCACTATCCTCAGTTTTTTAATTGGGGTACTGATTGTACTACAGGCACGATACTTCAGCAAAATTGTCAATTTAGCATTTCTAAAAAAATACTCCTTAAAACAACTTTATCCACTCATACTTCTTCTCGTTGTCATAATTATTCTCAGAGCAGTGGCTCTGTATTTGAACTCGGTAGTGACGACAAACATCTCCATTAAAACGAGACACAATCTCAGAAAACGTCTCATCAAAAAAATTGTATCTCTCGGACCTTCTTTTACCAGCAAGGAACTAACAGGAGAGTTAACAACTACCCTTACAGAGGGAATAGAAAAACTTGATCCCTATATCAGGGAATACATTCCCCAAATCATTCTCACGGCAGTAATTCCAATTATGGTACTGTTTTTTGTGTTTCCACGTGACTTTTACACAGGGTTAATTTTCATTATCACTGCTCCCCTCATTCCCTTTTTCATGTATTTGATAGGACTCGCAGCCGAAAAAATCACCAAAAAGCAGTGGGAAACTCTGAGCAAGATGAGTGCCTATCTGCTGGATGTCATCCAGGGGCTCACAACATTGAAAGTTCTTAATCGTTCGAAGGAAGAGAAGGAAAGACTGAAACGTACCGTCGAGGAATTCCGTAAGACGACGATCAGTGTGCTTAAAGTAGCATTTATATCCGCTCTCACACTGGAACTGATAGCGACTCTCAGCACGGCCATTGTGGCAGTTGAAATTGGACTGAGATTGCTTTACGGCAAACTGGCCTTTGAACAGGCCTTTTTTATACTGCTACTTGCACCTGAGTTTTACACGCCATTCCGTCAGCTCGGCGCAAAATTTCATTCTGGCATGGCAGGAGTTGAAGCAGCAAATAGAATTTACCAGATCCTATCGATCCAGAATCATGAAACTCATAACCAACTGAAAAAAATAGATTTTAACAACCGCATCCTGTTTAAAGAAGTCAAATTCTCTTACGGAGATAGAGAGGCTCTTCGTGGAATCAATTTTGAACTAAGAAAGGGAGAGAAGATTGCCCTTGTTGGGCCGACAGGGGCCGGAAAATCTACAATAGCCAGCCTGTTGTTAAAATTTATTACGCCTGACGAGGGAGAAGTCTTTGTAGATTCAACTCCACTCTCCACAATCTGTGGAGATACATGGAGACAACTTATTTCATGGGTTCCTCAGTCACCATACATTTTCAACACCACTATTATGGAGAACATCCTGATTGCACGTCCTGGTGCAACCTATGAAGAAGTCGTTGAGGCAGCCAAAGCGGCTCACGCACATGAATTCATTACCAAACTTAAATACGGTTATAAAACAATTGTGGGAGAGAGGGGCGCAAAATTAAGTGGTGGTCAGGCCCAAAGAATAGCTATTGCACGGGCTTTTTTAAAAAACTCACCTATATTGATTCTTGATGAGGCAACTGCTAATCTCGATCCAGAGATAGAAAGGATGATCACCGATGCCACCTACAGGCTGTTACAGTCTAAAACTGCTCTGATAATAGCCCACAGGATCAGTACCATCTTCAAAGCAGACAGGATTATAGTCCTTGAAAATGGAAAAATAGTTGAGCAGGGAACTCACGAGTTACTCATGAAAAGAGGCAAGTTATATCCCAGGCTCGTTAAAAAATACAGGGGAGAATATGAAAACCTTTAGAAGATTATTAAATTTTGTGAGACCCTTTGTAATCAATATGCTTGGTGCAACGTCTCTTGGAGTGGCGACCATACTTTCCAGTATTGGACTAATGGCAACTTCTGCATATATCATCGCAAGTGCTGCCCTCCACCCTGCACTTTACACACTTCAGCTCGCAATTACAGGGGTCAGATTTTTCGGAATCTCACGCGGGATTTTTAGATACTTTGAAAGGTTAATTTCCCACAACGTCACCTTCAAAATTCTGGGACACATGAGAGTATGGTTTTATGAAAAAATTGAACCCCTTGCACCTGCCAGACTCACATCCTTTCAATCTGGAGACATCCTCTCAAGAATTGTATCTGACATCGAAACTCTCGAAAATCTCTTTGTCAGAGTTTTGTATCCACCATTTGTATTTGTTTTTGTTTTGATACTCGTGTCTGTTTTTATGGGTTTATTCAATTTTAAATTTGTAATAGTGCTTGGTACCTTCATGATCGTGGGGGCAATCATGATCCCGGTTATCTCATTCTATGCTGCTAAGAGAGACGGCAGACTACTGCTGACGCACAGGGGTAACCTTTATAAAAAAATCGTTGACACAATCGATGGACTCCCGGACCTCCTTGTCTCTGGTTTCCAGTCCATACAGCTCAGGAGAATAGATAATTCCTCGAAGGAGCTTTCAAAATCTGAGAAGAAAATGGGTTATATTGAAGGTGTGGAAAATGCACTTCTTCTCCTGGTCTCAAGTTTAGGGGCAATAAGTGTATTAATTGTTGCTATAAAACTCACAGAAATTGGCAAACTTAGAGGAGTTATGATCGCCGTACTATCGCTTACAGCCCTCACCGCATTTGAAGCAATCATTCCATTACCAGGAGCTGCAAAACTCCTGGAAAGTGTTATTGAAGCCGGAAATAGATTGTTCGAAATCGTTGATCAAAAACCTGCTGTTGAAGACCCTCCACACCCGAAAAAACCACCTGAGAAATTTGAAATTTCTATAAATGACCTCTCTTTTTCTTATTCACCTGATATACCTGCTCTTAAAGGCATTACTTTTACCGTCAGGGAAGGTGGTAAAATAGCAATAGTTGGGCCAAGTGGTGCTGGAAAATCGACTATAGCCCATATACTTGTGAGATTCTGGGATTACGATTCCGGAAGTGTAAAAATTGGAGGCACAGAATTAAAATTCCTATCCCAGCAAACTGTTCGCTCACTCATAAGCCTGATGACGCAAAGAACTTATCTTTTTACAGGTACAATCAAAGAAAATCTCCTCCTTGCAAAACCTGATGCTTCTGAAAAGGAAATTATTGAAGCATCAAAACTTGCAAAACTTCATAACTTTGTCCAGTCTCTACCCGGTGGATATGATACCCCGGTGGGAGAATATGGCGAATTTTTAAGTGGCGGTGAGCGACAAAGGGTCGCACTCGCACGAATTATCTTAAAAAATAGTCCTATTATTGTACTCGATGAACCAACTTCAAATCTTGATCCGATTACTGAGAGAGCTATTCTGGACGATATCTTTAAAAATCTTCAAGAAAAAACCGTTATCTTTATAACTCACAGGCTTAGTCACATGGAGATGATGGACGAAATTATTGTTCTGAAGAATGGTGAGATTATGGAAAAGGGTAAACACGATGAGCTCATGAAATTAAAGGGTCTTTACTGGAAAATGTGGACTTTACAGCAAGAAATGCTCGTTGCATGAAATTCAAAATCGAACGTTCTAAAAAATCTTCATGTGTAACCAACGAAAATGCCAGCAACAATACAGAATTTTTAAACACACGATGGGCTCCATAAAAAAGTTTTGGACCTGTCCACTTGACGTGGTGGGATAGGCTTGATAACATAAAGCCATGGGTAATCGAATCTCCTGGAAAATCCTACCTGCAAGAGATAAGAAAAAATTTTCTATCTTTATCTTTACTGTCTCCGGGTTTACAATCCTCGTGTATTTCGTGGCCGGGATTTATTGGGCCCTTTTCTCTCTTGTAGTACTTCTTGCTTCTCTATTTCAGTTTTACACACCCACAGAGTACATCCTTGACGACGACGGAATCATTATAAAAAGACCTCTATATACCATGAGAAAAAACTGGAGCGAGTTTAGACGTGTGGTTGAAACAAAAAGCGGCATTTTTCTTTCACCCTTTTCAAGACCATCGAGACTTGATAGTTTCAGAGGTGTACACTTATTAATTCAAAATAAAGAAAAGCACGATGTCATTGAGTTTATCAAAAGGAAAATTCACCATGACGATAAAGGAAAGAATTAAAATCCTCCGAGAAAAAATAGCTGATGCTCTTGAAAAAGCTGGACGTTCAAATGAAGAGATAACGGTGGTTGGTGTAACAAAGGGTATTGATATTGAAAGAATAATCGAGGGCATAAAACTCGGAATACATATCCTTGGAGAAAATAGAGTTCAGGAAGCAAGAGAAAAGATCCCCCTCATAAATCTTCCATGTCAATGGCATCTTATCGGGCATCTTCAGAAAAACAAGGTCAAATATGCAGTTAAACTTTTCGACATGATTCAGTCTGTTGATAGTATAGAACTTGCCGGGCTCCTCAATAAAAAACTCAATAAAAAAATTGATATACTCATCGAGGTGAATACATCTGGTGAACCACAAAAATTCGGTATAGCACCTGAAAAATTACCTGCTCTAATTGATAGTATACTGGGAATGGAAAATCTTAACCTGCTCGGTTTGATGACAGTTGGGCCCTATCCTGTTGAAGAATACAGATCCAGGAAGGCTTTTTCACTTTTGAGAGAGCTTCGTGATAACATGGAGAGACGTTTCAAAGTCAAATTGCCCATTCTTTCCATGGGAATGACAGAGGACTTTGAATACGCTATACTTGAAGGTGCAAATATGCTGCGTATCGGTAGAGGCATATATGGTGAAAGAAACTACCCATAGGAGGTAAGGAATGTTCGTATTCTCAAACTTTCTTATTGCCCTTGCAAGAGTTATTGACATATTTCTAAATCTTTACATGTGGGTCATTATCATAAGAGCCTTGATTTCATGGGTTAATCCAGACCCGTTCAACCCGATTGTACGTTTTTTGAGGAACGTAACGGATCCATTTTTAAACTGGATCAGACGCACATTGAGACTGGGCTACTTTGGGGGAATTGATATATCTCCACTTATAGCCATTTTTATCATATACTTTTTGAGATATTTTGTGGTAAATACTTTAATAGAAATAGCCGCCAGAATGAGGTGAGTCATGAAACTTTCACCACTTGAAGTAAAAAAGAGAGAATTCAAGACAAAAATGAGGGGGTACGATCCCCAGGAAGTGAGGGCATTTCTCGAAATGGTCTCACGGGACATGGAAGATACAGAGAGGGAGATACGCGAGCTTTACGAAAAGATGGAAGAAATGCAGAAACTTCTTGATCACTATAAAGAGATGGAAGAGACAATAAAATCGGCCATGATGACCGCCCAGAAGGCGGCTGAGGATATGAAAAACAACGCTGAGCGTGAAGCTGAATTAATCGTTGAAAAGGCTCGTGTTCAGGCACAGGAAATAATTTCACAAGCCCAGAAAGAGCATGATGAACTCCTTAACTCACTTGAAAGCAAAAAATCCCGACTCGAAAATGAAATTAAGATGCTTGAAAGGAAGAGAAGAGCAATTCTCGAAGACCTTTACAATACTCTGAATCTCCACCTTGGTCTTGTAAAGGAAGAATTTGAAAAAGAAAAATTGAATCTCCTTGAAGGAGAAGAGGAGGTTAAAGATGTCAGATCTCAAGAAGAAGATACTGGAAGCAGTGAACTTTCTGAAACAGGAGATTGATGAATCACCAACAATAGGTATAATCCTTGGTTCAGGACTCGGTGGCCTCGCCGATGAAATGGAGAAATTGAAGGAAATTAAGTACTGGGAAATTCCAAACTTCCCCGTTTCCACTGTTAAAGGTCATGAAGGTAAACTGATCTATGGAAAATTATCAGGAAAAACTGTCCTCGCTATGCAGGGGCGATTTCATTATTATGAGGGATACTCCATGCAGGAGGTCACATTTCCTGTCCGTGTTATGAAATTTCTTGGTGTAAAAACCCTTATTGTCTCAAATGCATCAGGTGGGGTTAA
Source organism: uncultured bacterium (assembly GCA_964571845.1). GTDB lineage: Bacteria > Hydrothermota > Hydrothermia > B15-G9 > WFZT01 > WFZT01. The sequence continues at coordinate 41,948 of CAZNDM010000074.1, forward strand.
TCCAAGATTCGAGCCGGGTGATATTATGCTCATATGGGATCACATTAACTTGATGCCTGAAAATCCTCTCCGCGGAAAAAATGATGAAACTCTTGGGCCAAGATTTCCATCCATGCATAATGCTTATGACAAAGATTTGATTAAACTGACAGAAAGTGTGGCATTTAACCTCGGAATTAAGGTTGTGCGGGGCGTTTACGTCGCTCTCCAAGGCCCAAATCTTGAAACCCCCTCAGAATACAATTTCGTAAGAGTCATTGGCGGCGACGCTGTGGGCATGTCCACGGTTCCTGAAGTCATTGTGGCAAATCACATGGGGATGAAAGTCCTTGGAATATCTGTCATAACAAATGTTGCAGACCCTTATAATCCAAAGCCAACAACCCATGAGGAGGTCCTTGAAGTGGCCTCCGTTGCCGAGAAAAATCTGACAAAATTAATTAAAGGAGTACTCGAAAAAATTTAAATTCAGGTGGTGATCTCTGAATGACCTATTTTAAAAAAATTATCAATTTTTTCATAACACGTGCTGGAGTTTCAATCTTAATTGCCGGGATTCTCGGTGCAAATTACATTCTTATACCCATGGACGATGTACAGAATGACCACCTGCGGGCTTATGGAATCGCATACAATGTACTGAGGAAAGGAGTTAAAGTCGATTGGCTGCTGAATTACCGTGGTGGTAGCTTCATGATGAAAGATTTACCCTCCATTGAAAAGATGTGTGACGTCCTTGGAGTGACATATAAGGTGATAAGCGAGGCCGATGTAGCTTCAATCTATAAAACCATCGAAGAAAATAATATGAATGACGTGGTTCTCGAAAAAGCTCCAAAAATTGCCGTCTACATTCCTCCTTATGCCGAACCGTGGGATGACGCTGTAACTCTCGCCCTCGAATATGCCCAGATCCCTTACGACAGAATCTATGACGACGAAATACTTGAAGGGAAACTATCAAATTACGAATGGCTGCACGTACACCATGAAGATTTTACCGGTCAATTTGGCAAATTTTATGCAAGTTATAGAAACACGGAATGGTATCAGAGACAGGTAAAGATGGATACTGAGACGGCCCATAGATGGGGATTTAAAAAAGTATCAAAACTCAAGCTCGCAGTCGCTGAAAAAATTAAACAGTACATATACCGCGGTGGTTTCCTCTTTGCTATGTGCTCTGCTCCAATAACTCTGGATATTGCTCTCGCTGCGCACAACACAGACATCGTTCCCGCTGTCTTCGACGGCGACCCTGTAGATCCGAATTATCAGAAAAAACTTGATTTTAAAAATACTCTGGCGTTTACAAACTTTCATATCATTACAAATCCATATATTTACGAGCATTCTGATATTGATGTAACACGTGAAGCGGCCATGCGCGGACCAAACACATATTTCACACTCTTCGATTTTTCTGCGAAATACGATCCAATCCCTACAATGTTGACACAGGATCATACAAGGGTCATCAAAGAATTCCTTGGACAGGATACTGGATTTAGAAGATCAAAATTGAAAGACAACGTCGTTATTCTCGCAATGGTCAAAGGAACCGATGAAGTCAAGTATCTTTATGGAAACTACGGTAAAGGGTTCTTCGCATTTCTCGGTGGACATGATCCTGAAGATTATCAGCATTTTATTGGTGATCCCCCAACGAGACTTGAACTACATAGAAATTCGCCAGGCTATAGGCTGATCCTGAACAATGTCCTTTTCCCCGCTGCTCGCAAAAAACCATTGAAAACATAATATGGATCTGGACACCCTCACTATGAAGACTAATAATCATAATTTCCCTTTATTTTGATATCTTTCTGTAGACTACTCTGTATGTTCCGGATTAGAATCATCTGTATACAAAAGGAAATTTTGACCAGTTGATAAAACTGAGCGCCAAATTCTCTAAAAACACCCTACAGATGACAAGTTTATGAAACTAATCAGTCCCGTTTAAAGGTGTTAAAAACAGGTTCACGAAATTCCAAAACGTGAGTAACCTTTATGTTGAATTCCGGCGGGGGAAGTAGGGTGCATTTAAGCCAGACTTAACATCATCTCTTTTCGCATCAAATCTTGAGGACTTCATCTGTCAACACTTAAAAACGGAAGTTCGAAAAATATTTTACCGGTAATCACTTCCCCTTTCACTTTGCTAAAAAACTCCCTTCCTTTTCCCTCCCTGCTTGCGAAAAGACCCACCTATAGTCTCGCCTTCCACTTCGTGGAAGGGGATCGAGGTTGAAACCAATTCTGGTATCAGGGCAGTGTTTATCAGTCATTGAAGGGGTGTGATAAAAGATCCATCACTTGTCTCTGTCAATATCCTACTGTAAATTCTATCACCTTTCCCCTCGCCTTTATTCTTCCTCGACAGTGCTAAATGCACCGCATGGTAGAAGGTTAAAGAATTACATTCTCTTTTTCCAAAGCTTTTTTCAGCCAGCCTTACATTCAAATATAAAACTCTGGATTTATGGCTATACCTATAATTTCAGAGACAACTATAATCTGTAATGCCAGAGCCGTCTCAAATCAGTTCGGTCATCTTGCAAATAGAAAATGAAAAAACTATTTACATGATTTTACAATGGATATTTAAATTACGTTTAAAAAATTTATGAAAACTGCATTTAACTATGATGATTATAGCTCAGCTATCCTTTGATTTTTTACCAGGTAAGAAATCCGGTTTATATTTGAAATATATGCATAAACTAACCTCATTAGTAGTTGAGTTTTTTTCACTGACCTGATTCTTTAAAAAATTGAACTGAGCATCGAGGACAGAACACTTTCTCCAAGAATGGTGGGGTAACATGGAAAATTTGTTACCACTATGGGAAAAATTTTTAACAAATTGGATATGGTTCATAAAGAGATTTAATTTTAGATTAATGTATGAATCGGGGAAAATTGGGAGTACAACTTATGGCAGAAAAATTGCCATAATATAAAAGAGCGGGAGGGAAGGATGGAATTTTGATGCAGGAGGGGGATATGGGAGGCGGCCTTCGGCCGCCTCCCATATTTCATTTAATCCTTAAACATACCTCTAAACTTTCCTATCATTCATTTAGAAACTTGTTACAACTATTATACCTTCAAACCACAAGCATCTTTACAAATTTCAGTACTCCATTTTAAATACTAAAAATGTTGCGCTTGAATACTTTTACTTGAACAAAAAATAAATTCCCTTGAGAATTTGGGAGGTGGTTGAGTATAATTCACCTAAATCTAAAGGAGGTTATGACATGAGAGGTTTTGTTATAAGATGGTTGGTCTCTGCGATAGCCCTTGCAATAACGGCGTGGATCATTAAAGGTATTGAAATTCACGGCATTTTCTCGTTGTTAATCGCTACTCTCGTGCTCGGCATTTTGAATGCTATTATAAGACCAATCCTGATAGTTCTTACACTACCCATAAATATTCTCTCACTCGGCATTTTCACATTTGTGATAAACGCCATCATGCTAAAGATAACGGCCAGTGTTGTCAAAGGCTTTGAAATACATGGTTTCTGGGCTGCTTTTGTCGGTGCAATCTTTATGTCTATTATCAGTACGCTCCTCACTTACTTTGTCTCGGATAGAGGAAAATTCGAAATCATCGTGGTGAGAAAATGAAAACTGCACTCGTCCTGGGAGGTGGCTCTGTCAGGGGTTTTGCCCATCTCGGGGTTTTGGAGGCACTTGAAAAACACAACGTCAAATTTGATTTTATTGTGGGAACAAGTGCAGGGGGGATAGTGGGAACACTTTTTGCATATCAGAAAGACATTTACAAATGCTTCAAAATTTTGGACGATGCGGCTCATTCAGAAGTCGTTAGAGAAATGCGACTCCAGAGCTACAAATTAAATTCACCTCAAAATGGTGTTGAAGAAGGCAGATTGCATAAATTGTTGAATACCATAAGGGGAACAATGCTTCTGAGAAGATCTCTTACCCACAGATCAATGGTAAGTGAAGAACAAATACTCAAGTTTTATAGGTTGATATATCCTGAAAATCTCAGCTTCAACGATCTTAAAATTCCTGTTTATGTGGTTGCACTGGATCTTATCTCCGGTAAAGATGTTGTTATTGGTAAGGGGGCTGTGATACCAGCAGTCAGGGCAACGAGTGCAATTCCTGGACTGCTCCCGCCGGTTATGATGAACGGAATGATGCTCGTTGATGGGGGGACAACCCAGAAAGTGCCCGTTGAAAGTGCTTTTCTCCTGGGAGCTGACAGAGTCATTGCCGTGGATGTCGGAAGAGATCCAGATTCGACCGATCCTTTAAATACAGGTCTTGAAATAATGTGGAGAACTGAGGACTGGTCCAACTATCGATTGCATCTCAAACAGCTCTCAATGGCAGACGTGCTTATAAAACCTGCTATTTCTCATATCAACTGGTACGATACAGAAGCCGCTGATTTCCTCTTCAAAGAGGGGTATGAAGAAACCATTAAAAAGATGAAAGAGATAAAAAAGCTAACTTCCCCCAGTCTTTTAAATAGAATTTTTGGACGTAAGAGAAAATACTACAAGGAACCGCTCGGAAAATACATAGTACTGGACTAAAAAATCGTCACCCTGAAACCTGTCCTGTCAGGACCCCTGACATTACCCATGAAAATTTTAAATTTAAAAATGACTTCGAAACAGTTATAAATTGAGAGTGAGGATGTTACACGAATCTATGTCTTCAGAATGTAAAATTATACAGAATTTATAAATAAAACAGAGAGATGTTGCTCTCAGAGTGAAGTAATATCCGTTATTTCTCTCATCTACTTGGCGTGAGACTGCATCCACAATGTCCCCTTCCACACTGCGGGAATGAATAAAGAGAAAGTGAGAGTTTACCCCTTACCTTATTCTCCTTTCATTTATCCTCCTCTGCGATGCGAAGCATTGTGGTGGAGGAGGTTATTCTGTTCATTTCATTCAAGTGTGGGAATATACAGGAATTCAAGTGTGGGAATATACAGGAATTGAATATTCATACATTATTCTGAAAAAAAGTAGGGACTGGAAATATCTGAATCTACACAATCGGCGGTTTTTTTAATAAATTAGTGGGAATGATGTGTGGGGCGGCCGCCTCAAGGCGGCCGCCCCACACATCCCAATCTCGACAATCTTCCTCCTATCTCAAAATGATAAATCTACCACGTGAGCTCATCTTACCCGCTTTTATAATTACAAAATAAACTCCCGTTTTCAGTCCAGAAATTTCAATTGAATGAATCCCTGGTCTCATATAACCCAGATCAACCAGTTTAATTACCCTACCCGACACATCATAAACCCTCTCAACTACATTTGAACTCATAGGTAGAGTAAACTCCACTCTTACACGGTTTGGCCTGATATTCTTGATAACCATCGGGAACATCATGACTTTACTCTTAGAATTCTCCTCAACAGATGTAAGCTGGAAATCTTTCTCAACGTAATCGTCCTCAATCCTTACTGTATCCATTCCGACCTGCTGACCGTCATAAGTGTAAAGTGAAACAGCATACTCCCCAGGGGGCATATTCTCAATGATGTAGCTTCCACTCTCATCCACTGGAGCAGTGTATTCCTCAAAGGTATCAATATTTCTGGCTATAACAAGTCCAGAGATAGACTTACCAGAAGAGATCAATCCCATGAGTCCTCCCGAGCCGTAATTTTCTCTTGGTGAAAGAGTAAAATCAATGGAAGATGCTGGAGGGACAACAGGTGTGGCTTCCCTTATATACGGAGTTTCTCTATAAAATTCGTGTACATATCCCCTTGCATAGGCAACAAGGAGAATTGAGTCTCCTGCAGGTAGGTATGGCAACCTGTAATTTCCGAGAGAATCGGTTCTCACTCCAATCGTATGTGGCGGTCTTCTAAAAAGAGCCCTTACGAATGCACCTGAAATCGGCTCTCCCGTCTCCTGATCAAAAACTGTACCCGTTACGGATGCAGTATCATAGGGTAAATTTTGCCAAGGTGTAAGTGTGAAATCTATATTATTAACCGTATCACCAAAAGCGACATCAACTGGAGTCGCAGAGTCAATAACCGATGCGTTTTGATAAAATTCTCGATAAAAGCCGAATTTCTTTGCCACGACAATATAATCTCCGGGTATCAGCCTCCCCAGGGTATAATTACCTGAAGAATCTGTACGTGTATATGATCTCCATCCAACAGGTCTACCATTTATCAATTTAACCGCAAGGACAGCCGCGTTTCTCAGTCCCTCAGCAGTCTGCTCATTTGTAACAGTACCCCTTATTGCACTAAAAGCGAATCTGGACAGATTGAAGTTTATTCCTTCAAGTGTATCATTTGCAGATACCACAATCGTATCAGCGCTGTCAGAAGTGGTAGTATTATCATAGTACTCTCTTACATATCTAGGTTTAAAACAAACTGCTATATACCTGCCAGCTGGAACCCCTCTTATTGAGTAAGTGCCTGTGGAATCCGAAAAACCCATTAGGTTGAAAAATCTAATATGAGGCAAGGAGTCAACGGGACGTAAAAACACAAAAGCACGGGCAAGAGGATTGCCGGTCCTTTCATCCGTTACCATTCCTGAGACAACGGCTCCACTGAAATAATGACTCCATGGGTATAGAGTAAAGTTGATGCTATCGAGGGTAGCGCCTTCTGCAACAGTCACAGTATCAGCTTCGCTCCTCAAAGTATCACCATTGTAGTATAGAGGTCGAAATCCCGGATGGAACGCTCTCACAAAATAATTTCCCGGAAGCAGATTTCGGACGGTATAATGACCGTTTCTATCCGAATAGCCAACTCTTGAGTGAAAGGGATGTGCAATATTTTCAGCAACAATTATAGTAAACCTGAGAGGTTCACCTGTCACACCGTTAGTTACCGTTCCAGAAATTGAAGCCCCCTGAAGAATAGTTACTCCAAGGACTACAATTAATCCAACCCATAACCTTTTCATTTTAAAACCTCCTTTTTCTTTTTAGACCACTAATTTTGTTTTTTGTTTCCATTATAAGAGAGAGGTGGGATCAATGTTAATGACGAATCTTTTCCCCGCCCTCCCAACCATACCGGTCTCCTTCAGGAGATGCTGAATGGCGTAAGGTTTACTGGCCTTTAAAAGAACCCTGTATCGATAATACCCCATCAATTTTTCAATAGGTGCAGGGGCAGGCCCAATAATTTCAACATCTTCATCCGTGTGTGAAAGAAGTACTTCAACCACTTTCAGGATTTCTTTGGAAGCCTTTGACCTCGTTCTGGATCTAACTTCTATGTAACCCAATCTCACAAAAGGGGGGTAGCCAAACAACTTTCTATTATTTAGCTCTTTCTCGAAAAATTCCTCATACCTCGATGAGGAGCCTGACTTTATCGCTATGTCATCAGGATTGTAAGTCTGGATAATAACCTTTCCACCCTTTCTGGATCTTCCTGCAACCTGATTTATAAGTTGAAATGTAAATTCTTCTGCTCTGAAATCCGGGATCCCAAGAGTCGTATCAGCGAGTAAAACACCTACAAATCCAACTCCGGGAAAGTCAAACCCTTTTGTTACCATCTGGGTTCCAATCATTATCTTCTTCTTTCCAGACAGAAATTCTTTATAGATTTCCCTATGTGCACCCCTCTTTCGTGTGGTATCAAGGTCCATTCTAACAATAATCTCTTTAGGGAAAAACTTTGATAGTTCCTCTTCCACTTTCTCAGTTCCAAATCCAACCGGTCTTAGTCTATAGGAGCCACATTTGGGGCAAACCTCTGGCACTCTTTTTCTAAATCCACACAAGTGGCATTCAAGTGTCCTTGTGGATTTATGATAAACAAGGCTTACTGAACAATGAGGACATTTCTCGATATATCCGCAATCGGCACATTGAATGTGATGGGAGAAGCCTCTTCTATTTAGAAACAGGATCGCCTGCTTGTTTGAAGTAACTGTACTCCTCAATTCTTCCAGCATTTTAATGGAAAGGACAGAGTCACTTTTTTCTTCTCTCATATCCACAACTTCAATCTTTGGCATAAAATAGCCACGGATTCTCTTTTTCAGTCTAATCAGATCGTATTTTCCCACTTGCGCATTATAGTAGCTTTCAACGGACGGGGTAGCAGAGCCCAGAATTACTGGTATATCGAGGATTTTCCCCATCATCACAGCGACATCTCGCGCATTGTAGAAAGGGGCCCGCTCTTCTTTATACGATGTATCATGCTCCTCGTCCACAACAATCAGTCCAGGGTTTTTAAGAGGTATAAACAGACTCGATCTTGGACCAACAACAATCTTAATATCGCCGTAGTAGGCTCTGTTCCATAACCATCTTCTCTCTCCTGGTGTCAAATTACTGTGATAAATACCGACTTTCGGGCCAAAAACCCTTTGAAAATATGCAGAAATCTGATGTGAGAGGGCAATTTCTGGTACAAGAATGTAAACACCCTTACCGGACTTAACTGCGTGGGACGTGAGCCACAAGTAGAGAGCTGTTTTCCCACTTCCTGTTACACCATGTATAAGGAACGTCCGATATTTCCCTTTTTCTATGAATGGTGAAATTTTTTTTAAAGCATTGTACTGCTCCTCCGTAGGCTCGGATGGTATGGAAATTCCCTCAATTTCATCACTGAACATGGCTTTCTCACCAATCGATTTCTTCACCTCTTTTACCTGAATTAATTCCCGCTCCATTAGATCTCCGATAACTTTTCTGAAATTTTCCCCAAATCTTTTCCGTAAAGTTGACAGCGCAGTCCATTTTTTTCCTTTTGATAACAGAAATCTAATAATTTCATTATCAGGCAGATTATCGACATCGGATTTTAGTCTGATCTTAAGGGATTCTCGTCTTATTTCACCCGGCGGTAAAAATAGTCTGACAATGGAATCCCAGCCTCCAAGATAATAGTCATGCATCCATTTCATGAGTTTAATATGAAAATGGGAAATTTTGTAAGGAAACACCTCGAGAATGGGCTTGACATCATAATCTCCGGCGTAATTGGATTTTAGATTAATAACTACCCCCTTAACTTTTCTGCCGACAACCTCTACAAGAACTACATCCCCAATATTGACTTCAAATGTTCCAGTGTGGTAAGTAAGGAGGTTGTGTAAATTCAAAGATACAGCAACTTCGGCAAAGGGCATATTAGAATCTGTACCTTGCTTCAATACCAATTGAGATTTCCCCCTCTTTATCCCTTTCTCCATAGATGGCCATATTCCTCTTAATGAAGTATTTTACCTGATAGACGTCTTTTTCCAGCACTTCAAAAGAATGAGCATACTTGAAATAAACACGTGGTGACAGGTAGAGACCAACGGTGACACGTGGGTTTTCACCGGCGAGACCTGTTCTAAGCTCAAGCTCGTTTATTCTCAGCCTTTTCTGTAACTCTTTAGAGATCAGTCCTTCTGCAAGATTGAGCGCCCTCGTTTTCATCAAACTGATATCTCTTATTGTCAATGGCACTTCTGAGAGCAATTTCCCGAAACTCAAGAGTGAGATTATATCTTCTTCCGGAAGCGGAGGATTGGAAGTTAGCTGGATCTCCGGTGTCTTCAAGCTTCCTGTAACGTGCAGATCAATGAATATAGTGTCATCAACCACAGTTTCACCCTGAAGATTGAGAGTTGGATTTATCTCAGGCTCATTGTTAAAAATTATACTTCCTTCCTGAACGATGAAAATCCTGTCGAGATAAAGGAAAGTCCCCTTGATCACATCCAGTTTTCCGGATATAAGTACCGTCACAGGGTCCTGCTTCACAATTGTCAGGTCCGTGGAAAATTCCATATCCGCAAGCTCATTGACCAGGAAAATTCTCCTATCTGCCCTGATTCTTAGATTGAGTCTCAGTGGATTGGGCTTCATCCTGCCACTGCCACCTGATTTACCAAAAGACAGGTATGCATATCCCTCCTCCACGTAAATGTCACCTGAAACGAGGACATTATTCGGCAATGTCCCTGAGACTTCAAGAGTGCCGTCAAATACACCTTCAAAGATATCTCCTTTCTTAAAGGGAAATTTGTAAAGGTGGAAGGTCAGTTTTAAACTTTCGGGCTTAAAACCAGAAAGTTGTATGTGACCAGAACCTTTCATGTAACCATTTTCTGCATCAATCCTGATGTCTGGAATCTCCACCCTCTGGTCTTTAAAAATCATCCTCACAAAAATACCTTCATATTCTTTTCCAAAAGTCTCTATGTAAACTCCACCTGTTTTCAGAACCATTTTACCTGCAAGTTCGGGGGAGGTAATGCTACCGGTTAGGACAAGGTTGCCTTTAAGTGCACCAGATTCCGGGTAAACCTCACCGCCCAATAGGTCCGTTATGATATCTGCATCTATATGATCTACAGTCAAATCGGCATGGATGTTTTTTTGCTTGATAAAGGTGATTTTGAAAGGATTAATAGAAAATTGTGCAGGCACAACAAAATCTGTGTAGATCGCAAATTTCTTCCCCTTAATCACAGTTAATGGACTTATAAAATTCTGATCCTCATAGACAACTTCTGTCCTCACTGTATCAATATCTAAATTTTTCATTCGAGCGCTGCATACAGTACCCTTAAATCCTGCCTCAGGTGACGATGCAGAACCATGGATTTCAAGTTCACCTGACAATACTCCTTCCTCAAACGAAACTGACCTTAAGAGTTCATGAAGATAAGAGATATCAATCTGTCTCAATTCTACATGTGCATCAATGCTATCCCGGGAGTACCTGAGATAAGCTTTTGAAAGTTGACCTTTAAACAGATTTATGGAATCGCCTGACAGTTCGAAACTGTTTCCTACAACATTCAAAAAAATGGGATTTTTAGTTCTTTCATTAAGGGAATCCAGTTTGTAGGCAAAATCATTATTCTCGATGTAAATACCACTTGAATCCATGTAGAGTTTCCCCCTTACTTTTACCCAGTTTTCTCCAAAGTAAGTGGAAAGATAATACTTACCCATGTGATACGATGATAGCGAAAGCCCCAGAACTGCAGAATCGGAAACGATTTTCCCCACAGCAAATCTCTCGCTCATCAACTCCACGTTCAAGTTTCCATCTTTAAAATTGATACTCGCTCTCAGATATGGAGACTCTATCTTCTCATATTCGAGAGATTTGACTTCGGTCGATAGTTCAACTTCCTTATAATTCCCTCTCAGAAATATCGAACCAGCGATGTTGAAATAGCTTGTGTGAATTGGACGTGGTGCATACGCATAAATATCATAACCATTACCAGACATATTCAACCTCGAAGAATCCTTTGAAACGTAACCATTAAAAATGATGTTTAAATTCGGATCAATAAGCTCTCCATTGTGGATATAAAGCTCTCCCTTTCTGTAATCAGACATAAGATTTAACTGTCTAAAACTATATTTTTTGTAAAAAACATTTCTCAAATAGGCCTCAAATGATCCTATTGGTCCTTTACCTCTGAGGGAGACTACTCCGGAAAATCCGATACTGCCATTTCTATAGTTTGAAACATCAAGGTTGAGAGCATAGCTTATGGAATCAGTAACACCATAGGAAAGATTCCCCACTGATCCTCGGCCTTCAATTGACATTTTCTCCTTGAAAAAGGCAAATTTGTAAAGGTGTAACGTATCAAAATCCTCTGTCGATAAGACAACTTTAAGGGAGTCAACATTATATTTTCCAACAATTTTTGACCTTTTCGCATAGATTTCGTAAGTATTTTCCCTGATTTTCCCATCTGCATTTTTTAATACGGTATTCCCATACCTAACAAATTTTGCATACCAGAGTAGCAAATTTTTCCCTGGAATTTTTAGCCTCCCTTCTTTGACAACAATCTTATCTGATAGTGCTGTGATATTGCCAAGCACCGTAGAATCTTTAAAAACTCTAACAGTGGAAGACAAATACCTGTATTCATTATTAAGAAAAGAAATCCTTGTAGCCTTAAAGGGTATCACAAGTGAATTTGAAACACCCTTGAATTCACCAATTACGTAGGCCATTTTGAAGTCAATGCCACCGGCGACAAACTCAGCCTTATTCCAGACAACTTTTGAGATCTCAAATTCCGGGATTTTTCCACTTCCTCCCTTTCCATGTGTATAAGCAGCAACGAGTGTGTCGAGATTAAAATAGAGATTAACTGCTTTGATCAATGCAATTTTTCTATAAAGGATGTCCACAAAATCGAAATCAACTTCAAGTGTGTCTGCGTTCATAGATTTTGACCTGAAATTGACAAATCTCACATAAGAAAATGGATTAAATTCGTAGGAATCATAGTAAATTTTAGATTTCAAAATGCTCTCAATCAGATGTTTAACTCCATTCCTTGAAACTCTATATCCAAACTCCAGTCCAACTCCTGCTAACACAATAACCATAAGGATTATGAATATCTTCGTTAGATTCTTCTTCATGGTTGTTGGAAAATTCTAATGCCAGTAATAAAATACTCAAAGAATGGTATTTTCCCCACCATGCTATTAAAATAATCCTATCACTGATGTGGAGAAAAACTTACAATGTTTGTTTTAACACCCGATGAACAGAAAAGACTCAGGAAAATTGCCAACAGGGAAATTGGTCTCAAAAACCCTATTCTCACTGAGAATGCTGGTAGAACAGCATTTTCAGTCTTAATTGAGGAAATTGACCTCCCTGTTGATAGAGCTGTTGTTGTAATTGGGAAAGGTTACAACGGAGCAGAAGGACTGGTTGTTGCAAGATATCTACTTGAAAAATCACGTGAGTTATCAGTTTTTATCGTTGGAAAAAGGAGACATTTGAACAGAGAAGCTAAGGCAAATCTTAAACTTTTTGAAAAGTTCGGTGGAAAAGTCCGTGAAATTATTACACCGGATATTAACATCAGAAATAAATTTTTAAGAGCAAATCTAATTGTAGATGCAATTTGGGGAACAGGATTTAAGGGAAAACCTGAAGGAATTTACAGAAATATTATCAGCTGGATAAATGAATCACGTGCCTACACCCTTTCACTCGACATTCCTTCAGGGGTAAATCCGGCTACAGGTGAGGTTTCAACCGATGCTGTATACGCTGATCTCACTGTAACAATGGTTTTCCCAAAGGTTGGAAACATCTTCTATCCCGGTAAGTTACATACTGGAAAGCTCGTAATAGCGGATACTGGAATACCTGAGAAAATAGTGTCACGAGAGGTCAAAAGGGCAACCTTTGAAGAAGAGGATGCCGCGAAATATATCATCACGGGTAATCCAAACGGTAGAGTACTGTTTATTGGAGAATTAGAAGATTCTTTATTGTCAGCTAATGCCGCAATTAGAATTGGAGCCGGTACTTCCTACATTGCACTTCCCAAAAAGTATCTCAATTCTGTTTCACCTGTATCCCCAAACGTTGTAGAGCTACCCGTCATTGATAGGGGAGGTATCCTGAACGATGAATCGGCGGATTTTATCTGTAACTACGGCCTTGATTTTAATGCCCTTGTAATAAACAGCGAAGCCCATGGAAAAATTTTAAATTCTCAGGGTTTCCTGCGACTGATAAAAAGATTCAGGGGATCAATTCTTATCGACTCCCCGGGTGAAGGCCTGCTTGGAATCCATCTAAACTGCCTGAGAAATAGAGAAAACCCTTCTATCCTGATGATTACAGCTCAGGAATTTAAAAAATTACTTAACCGTATTAAAGATGAAGATGACGTTGATCTAATAAAATCTGGTGTGGAATTCGCCACTTACAACAATACTGTGCTCGTTATCAAAGGAACTCCGGCAGTCGTATTCACCCCTGATGGTTTCACCTGGATAAATTCTACGGGTACCCCTGGACTGGCGAGTGGAGACACAGGAAGAGTACTTACTGGAATGATAGCCGGTTTGTTAACTCAAGGATACTCACCACCCAACGCCTCTATCCTGGCAGTTTTTCTCCATGGACTGGCAGCAGACATCGGAGTCATTGACCTTACTAAACACACACTTATTGCCGGGGATCTGATTGAATATATACCCGAAGCGATAAGATATTTAAAAGATTATGAAGACATGGATCAAAGTTAGCCTTTTAATCCTCTTAATTTCAAGCTTAAAAGCTTATAGCACACTTAACATCGGCAAATTCCTATATGTCAACTCCATCGTTAAACAGAGCAATAGACTGGTGGTAGCGACCGATGGTGGAGTTTTTCTATACAATCTCTTTGACAATAAGATTGAGCACACACTTGTTACACAATTTGCTGTCAAGTTGTGTATTATTCAGAACTTACTTACTGGATTTTTTGTTGACTACATGGGCAATCTTTACAGATGGGATATTGGACATGACGAGAAATACTTCATCTCCAGTGTCGGGCCTGCAACTTCCCTCGGTGTATGCTGTGATAAAATCTATATCGAAAACAATGGTAATGTAACTGCATATACCAACTCAGGTATTCGTATAGGACCGGCAAAACCTGAACCAGGGACATATTGGGTGGGAAAGATAAATTCTATAAAGCGTGGAGACGACAAAATTATTTTCCTTCAACCTTACTTTTTTATAGACAATTATGCTGGAAGAATTGATTTTTCATATTTTTACAAAAATTTCACTGATCTGTGGGTCGGGACAAGAGGAAAGGGGATCTATAAATACGATTTGAATCTGAGGATAAAAACAGATTCCATTCAGATTGGACTTCCTTTTAGAGAAGTACAGTCAATTGCCTCTGATGGAAAATACATTTTTATCGGGGGGAATAACGGATTGGTTAGATTTGATGGGAACATCTGGATGCCCATACTTTCTGGAGGTCAATCTGGTCTCTCATGTCCCAATATCCTTAAACTCGAAGTAGCTGATCAACGTTTAATAATTGGTACTCAATGCGACATAGAATATCTTGGTAAATACAGAATTAACCGTTTAATACGTAATGCTACTCTCCTCGGGGTCTCCAGAAATATAATTATTGCTCAGAACAACGATCATGTATATTATTTCAATCTCAGTGGAGCAGTATTGAAAGAATTCAAATTCCCTTATAAGATAAAGAAAATCTTAAACTTTGGAAGCTCTGAACTCCTTCTCGCCAATGATAATATTCTTAAAATTTCTGATTCTACTATTCTCCCATTAAGGAGTTTGAATGCGTTTTCTCCCATCTATTCAATGACAGTATCTAAGGACACCCTCTTCGTACTTTCAGAAATAGGTCTATTAGAGGTATCGGACGGGATTATCGAGAAGCTGGTCCTCCCCTTTAGACCAGCCTCGAATACTCCTTATCCAATGATCTGTATCAGGGAAAAAATATTCATCGGAAGTACCGACGGCCTATACATGTTTAACAGAAAAACGGGAAATCTTGAGAAAATTTTCTGTAGCCTCCCGGACAATCGTGTGAATACGTTATCATACTGGCATGGTAAATTATTCGTAGGTACGCCTTCAGGATTGTGTATAATCACTCCCTAACTATTCTCCTTTAGATTATTCAGGAGACTCTTTATATCCGGTGAAGGCTCAATGTCATAACGTTTTTTTAAAGTTCTCTCGTAGAGTTTAAACACCTTGACGGCATTTGCACGTTCCCCGGATTCAAGTAGAAGATTTATATAACTCTTCACAATGTTGTCATTCGTTGGATCAACAAAGAACGCCTTATCAAGAAGCACCTTCATTTTACCTCTCTCTCCACTTTCACTGTAAAACTTGACAAGCATCTGGACAGCCTGGAAATAGAGATTCCTCAAACGTTCTCTCTCAATATAAACAAAATCACTGTAAATATCATCCTCAAGAAAGTCACCTCTATAAAGTTCAACTGCCCTTTCGAGTTTGACAACAGCTTCTTTCCTATCAACCGTGCGAGTGGCCTCTTTAATGAGATTTTCAAAAACTACAGTATCGAGAGTCACTTCGTCTATGTATAAACCGTACTTTCCATCGGCATAAACTATTATCGAAGGCTTATCATCCTTCAGTAGCCAGGGCTCTATCACATCGCGGAGTAAGGAAATATAGACTCTAAGCTTACCATGAGATTTCTCCGGATTCTCCCCTGGCCAGATGGATTCCATGATATAATCCCGTGGAAGCAATTTATTCTTATTTACCACGAAAAATTTAAACAGGTCTCTAACAGACGGCCTCTTCCAATCAGTCGACGTGATCTTATAAGGACCAATAAAGACTTCAAAGTTCCCAAACGTGTAAATATTTATGTTATATCTTGCTCTATACTCAGAAACGAGAGTTCGATAACTTTCCTTTTCTTCAGGAGTTTTAAGTTTTGTTTTTATGGCAAGGAATAAATGAGGATGAAAAGTGGGTGATTTTATCAGGTTCTTGATAATCTCCTTAATGGAGAATTCCTGAACGACACCATGGATAAATTCATTATCTCCAAGCAAAGACGCAACCTTAACAAAAAATTCTGGATATTCAATCTCTCTCTTAATCTCGTTCATTACATAAATGAGGTCTTTTTTAAATAGCGTGAAATAACCTATTCTGCCGTGTCTTTTCTGTATACATTTATAAATTCTGTTAAATAGATCGACTGCATCCTTTCTTAGTCCTCTTTTCAGCAGAAATTTTGCATAAACTGGAAGAATTACAATTAAGTCGTTACAAAATTCTTCCCCAAGGGCATTCTTTACCTTCACAGGGTTAATGGATTCCTGTTCGGTGATGGATTTCATAAAATAGGCAATTTTATACTCATAGGTATCCTTGTGTCCCCATCTTTTCAATATCTCATCAGCATGTTCCCTCACCTGTGAAAGTACCCCAAGCTTGTAGGCGAGAAGCAGGGAAACAATATGAAATGTCAGAAAATCATGGGCTTTATCAGTTTCAACCAACAATTTTTCCGACATTTTCAGATACTCCTGCGCTTGCCTATCCTTACCCAGCAGGAGAAATATTTTCGCAAATCCGTTTGAAATTGCAATTCTCAATGTCCCCGGTTCCAGACATTTCCCATGTTTTATTTCCTCAACAACCTTCAATGCATTATCTGAATCCTTCATTTCTGCATAAAGTTCTGCAAGATTGATCAGGTTATTGCAAAAAATGGGCCTGAGATCAATCCGTGATGATAATTTTGCAGATTCCTTGTACATATCAAGTGCATTTTTTATATCACCTCTCACATCATAAGCTACAGCAAGATTGGATAAGGCAGTCACAATTAAATGCAAGTCACCACGCTCCTCTGCTACTGAGAGGGCTTTCTTTAAATAATCAATCGTATTGTCAATTCTATTGATATAAAAATAACCGGTAGCAAGATCGATGAGGTAAGACGCATACTGTGGAGTATTCCTCATCTCACCCTCAATGCCTCTCAAAATCTGGATTCCAACATCAAAATTTCCCTTACCGATCTCGACTCCACCCAAACCCCATAATGAGTAGGCTTTTATTTTGGGATCAGGAGAGTTTTTCGATTTTTTAAAACATACCTCGGCTTCAAAGAATCTGTTCAAAAATTTATACCCCATACCAAGAAAAAGATAAACTTCACAATCCTTTTTATCATCCGGTATCTTCTCAAGCAAGTTTACCCCCTCTTCATACTTACCGCGGTAGTACAAATCTATTACCTTATCTATAACGTCTCTCATAACCTTGTTAACACCACGTTAACAATTTTGTAACACCTAAATTTTAACATAATACGCATGGTAAAGAAATTTTTTACAATGGAATTTGTTAAAACGGACGATGGCCAGGTCAGAATCGTTGTAAAAATCCTCGAAAAAGAAATTAAAGAAAAGATTTTCAAATCTATAGATGAGACCCTCAGTTTCCTTAAAGAAAAATTTTTAGAGGAGGTGAAAAGGAATGAGGAATAAATTCGTTGTTGGCATATTGGGCATAATAATCCTTGCAATTGCAGGATGCAAAAGCTCAACAACAGGCTCACCAGCACCATCAAATCCCAGCTGGACTATCATTGGGTATCTCGATGGAAACAATAATCTCGATATCAGCAACAATGGAACTTCCTACGTGATTGAAGATGCCCAGAATCTCGAACTTGTAGGAAGCACAGAAGATGTCAACATAATAGTTGCCGTTGGTTCAATCAAAAAAGGAGGTATCGTCAAATACTACTTCATTGAACATCATGAACATGAATTACCAGATTCTCTAAGCTCACCGGTGCTCGAAAATCTGGGAACACGCGATATGTCTGATCCTACCACATTACAACAATTTATTGAATATGCGGTCGAACACTACCCTGCCGATCACTATGCTCTCCTCATCGATGATCATGGAGGCGGATGGAGAGGATGCTGTGCTGACGACCAGAATGGCTCAGGAAATCTCATGTCACTAAATCAACTCAAATCGGCTATCCAGAATGCAAACGTGCACTTCGATCTTGTAATTTTCCACGCTTGCCTTATGGGACAGGCAGAAGTTGGTTATCAGCTCAAGGATATCGCAGATTACATGGTTGCATCAGAATTTACATTGCCCATGCAGAGCGTTTTAAACGCTCCAGAATGGCTCGACTCCCTCGTGAATAGACCATCCATGTCTGCCCGGGAACTCTCCATGAAAATAGCTGAAGCTGTCTACAACGCTGGCCAGAGACTCCAGAAAATCGTTCACATGGCCGCTATTGATCTGAACTATATGAATGCACTGGGGGCAGACATTGGTGTACTGGGTAATAGAATAGTTGACAACGTCAATGGACACTGGGATGAGGTAAGAGATGCGTGGGGAAGAACTCATTATACCCAGTACGATGACCCAACTTTCGTTGATATCAGAGAATTTATAAATAATTTGAAAAATGAACCTAATGTCGGACAGAATCCCTCTATCAGAAATGCAGCAGATAACGTACTGAATGACCTAAATGAGGCCGTTCTTAGAACCTACACCAATGCACCAGGACTTACCCGTGGAGGCCTCACTATATATTTTCCCTCTACTCAAGCCGAATTCCAGCAGGATTCAGCCGCCTATGCATCTATTGATTTCGTACATACCAACTGGATCAACTTCATCCACCAATTCATTATTAATGCTGGCGGAGGCGGTGGAGGTGGCACTGGATCGGTCACAATCAGTGGGAATCTCACAACTGCCGGAGGAGAAACACAATTTACACCTATAGCAGTTTTCAGCCACGACCAGATTCTTGATCAGAATGATACTCAGGTACAGGGTAATCCTATTGGTATAGGGAACTTTAACCTGACCTTTCAGGTCCCTGAAGGTTATGGACAGGGGGATTATATCCTCTTCGTCTTCCTCGGTACCCACTGCTTCGATCTGGACGGAGATGGACAGGCAGATGATGTCTTTGTAGGTTTCTATCCCGAACCGGATCAGCAGGGTAACATAGTGTTCACAAATCTTCAGGAATCCTTTACCGGTGTGACTGTTGATGCAAACTACTACATACAGAATGGATGTGGTGGAAAAAGTAGAATATTTGGAAAAGTTCATCTTATTGGAAAATAAGTGATAAGTTCGGGGCGCTGCGCAAAGCGCAGCGCCCCGAACAACATATTAACACCTCCTGAATGCCAATTCTCCTCCAATTCAACAACTCATCACCTTTGGAACATCTCCCCTCTGTTCCTCCAGTACTCTAAAACAGTAATAGATAAGTTGCCTCAAAGAATAAATGGCAAAAATACAGGAATTCCAGCTCATCACATCGTCTCTCAAAATCGGGCACTCCATGTACAGACTGCTCACTTCGGCAATGTTAATGTCATCGCAAAGTAACCATTGCGATTTACACATATATTCTGGGCCCCAATGGGTAATATCAACAAATAGAAGGGAAATTTAAGAGTTCCTCCACCGCAGAGGGGCGATGAAATAGATTTTACACATCTTTTGACCTCAAAATAGTATGAAGACCTATTCTGATCTTCTTCCCTGAGAGTTTTAAATGGAAGAAAATTAAATGCCACCTTTCCAATTTTAAAAGGCAAAAAATTTACCAATTTTTTCATACTGCAAAAAATAATGCAAAAACGGTGCACCAATCTACCTTCTCTGATGTATTACAACAAAATTGTGAAAAAATCCCCATCCAACCCCTCCGGGCGATAATCCACCAGCTCCTTTCCCCAGACCCCCTCTTTAGGTCTGGTGGAGCCCCCTTCGGGGGCTCCACCAGACCCTACAATTAATCAACTTTATAAACTTCCTTCAATTCCTTTATCAATTCCGGTACCACCTTGAAGAGATCGTCCACAATTCCGTAATCCGCTACCTTGAAGATCGGAGCCTCAGGATCCTTATTGACCGCTACTATAACCTTCGATGTCCTCATACCTGCAAGATGCTGGATCGCTCCTGAAATGCCGAACGCCATGTACAGTTTGGGAGCCACCACCTTACCTGTCTGACCAACCTGGTGAGAGTGATCAATCCAGCCACTATCAACGGCAACACGGGATGCACCAAGTGCAACCTTCCCTACACCAGCCTTATTTAAAACATCGATAAGCTGGCGGAGAAGCTCAAATCCCTCTGGACCTTTGACTCCTCTACCACCTGAAACGATTATGTCAGCCTCCGTAACATCAATTTCGCCTGTCTCCTTTTCCTTGACCTGAAGGACTTTAGCCTTGAAGTCGTCATCTGATAGATCAACACTTAACTCCTCTGCCGAGGCACTTCTCGACGAGTCGGGCTCCCCCTTCTCGAAGATCTTTGGCCTGAGTGAGATGATGGCTGGCTCAGCAGAAAGTTCAAAAGTTCCGTAAACCTTACCTGCATAGAGGGGCTTGACCACTTCAAATTTTCCGTCTTTGTATTCAAGTCCTGTGATGTCAGAAACCATTGGAACACCAAATTTTGCGGCAACTCTGGGAGCAAGATCCTTACCGAGGCTCGTTGCTGAGAGCAAAAATACTTTTGCATCAGCCTTGTCCATTGCAGCTTTTACAGCCTTCGCATAGGGTACAGTGAGATAATTCTGCAATCTATCATCTGAGACCTTGAGGATCACATCTGCGCCATACTGTGCAAGTGTGTTATCAAATCCATCGGTCTTTCCAATCAAAAGTGCATAAACCTTGCCACCTGAAGCATCGGCGATCTTTCTCGCCGTATTTAAAGCCTCAAGTGAAAACTCTCTAACTTCATCCTTTTTCGTTTCAATATAAACCAGGATGTTTGCCATTTTTCTCCCTCCTTTAGAGTACTTTCGCCTCTTCTCTCAAGAGTCTAACGAGCTCTTTCACATTCTCAGGGAATTCCTTGTCAATGATCTTACCCGGTGCCTTCTCAGGTGGTGGTGCGAGCTTCACTTTCTTGAATGTCTCAGCTGGAGAAACCGAGGTTTCAACCACATCAATGGGCTTTTTCTTTGCCTGCATGATTCCACGAAGGGAGGGATATCTCGGCTCGTTGAGTCCCTTTTCACATGTCAGAATGGCAGGAAGAGGGACTTCCCACTCTTCCATACCGGTTTCAAGCTCGCGCTCGACCTTTGCGATATTTCCGTCGAGCTCCAGCTTCACGATGTAAGAAGCCTGTGGGATGTTGAAAAATTCAGCTATGTACGAAGGGACCTGCGAATTGTAGTCGTCAACAGCCATCTTTCCCGTGAGAATGAGGTCAAAGCCTTCCTTCTCGATCACCTCTTTAAGCATCATGGCGGTTGTGTATCCGTCAAGGTCCCAGAAGCCGTCAACTTTCACCAGTATTCCCCTATCAATTCCCATTGCAAGTGCAGTTCTGATCTGCTCTTTGGCTCCCTCGTCTCCAACAGAGATTGCCACAGTTTCCACATCGCCGAGTTTCTCCTTTATCCTCAGCGCCTCTTCTATAGCAAATTCATCGTAGGGATTTATCACATAGGTAACATTATCCCTGACAATGTCACTTCCGTCGGGCTTGACCTGAAGGGTCAGCCCGGTGTCCGGTACTTTTTTAAGCAGTACAAGAATCTTCATCTTAACTCACCTCCTTACATTTCAATTGCCATAGCTACGGCTTTTCCGCCACCGATACAGAGTGCGGCAAGTCCTGTCTTTGCTCCTCTGTCTTTCATTGCATAAATAAGGGTTGTCAAAACTCTTGCTCCAGATGCGCCAATCGGGTGGCCCAGAGCCACCGCTCCACCGTGAACATTAACCTTTGACCAATCCCAGCCAAGTTCTTTTCCATCTGCAAGAACCTGTGCGGAGAACGCCTCGTTTATTTCAATGAGGTCAAAGTAGTCTATATTTACACCAAGTTTGTCCATGACTTTTCTGATTGCGTAAATGGGGGCATAGAAGACATCCTGTGGATCAACGGCTGCTGAAGCGTAGGCGCGGATGTACGCAAGAGGTTCGATGCCAAGCTCTTTTGCCTTGTCTTCTGACATAACGACGAGTGCCGAGGCACCGTCGTTGAGTCCGGGGGCATTACCAGCTGTTACTGTTCCGTCTTTCTCAAAGGCGGGCTTGAGTTTTGCAAGTTTTTCAAGCGAGGTGTCCCTTCTCGGTCCCTCATCGGTATCGAAGATTATGGGGTCTCCTTTTTTCTGGGGTATCTCCACAGGGACGATCTCTGCTTTAAATTTCCCCTCGTCAATGGCTTTGATTGCTTTCATGTGGCTTTCGTATGCGAATTTGTCCTGCTCTTCGCGAGTTATTCCGGATTTTCTTGCGGTGTATTCGGCGAAGTTGCCCATGTGTACATTGTGATAAGGGTCCCAGAGGCCATCCCATACCATGAGATCGAGGAAAGTCGTGTTGCCAAATTTTTTCCCCTTGCGCATCTCTTTGACAGCGAAGGGGGCGTTTGTCATGGATTCCATGCCGCCTGCCACGATGATCTCAAGATCTTCTGCCTTGATTGCCTGGGCGGCGAGCATCACTGCCTTGAGTCCGGATCCGCAGACTTTGTTTATTGTAAATGCAGGGATATTTGTAGGCAGGCCAGCCTTGATAGCAGCCTGGCGGGCAGGTGCCTGCCCAATTCCCCCCTGCAGCACATTCCCCATTATCACCTCTTCCACAAGCTCCGGCTTGATTCCTGCGCGTTTCACCGCTTCTTTAATCACAATGGCTCCAAGATCAGGAGCCTCAAAATCCTTTAATGCCCCGAGAATCTTCCCTATCGGGGTTCTCACAGCACTTACTATAACAGGCTGTTTCATTGATCTATTACCTCCTCAAGTGGCGTGTAAGGCATGTTGAAGTCCTCAGCAATTCCCTTGTACACAAGGTATCCCTTAAACACGTTGACACCTTTCCACAGTGCCCTGTTTTCTTTGACTGCCTTTTTCCATCCTTTGTTTGCAAGCTCCAGGACATAGGGTAGTGTGGAGTTAGTCAATCCGTAGGTGGATGTTCTTGGTACAGCTCCAGGCATGTTAGCAACGCAGTAGTGGACGACTCCCTCTTCGATATAAATTGGGTCGTTGTGGGTTGTTGGTCTCGATGTCTCAGCAATTCCACCCTGGTCAATGGCAACATCAACGATCACGGCGCCGTCTTTCATCTCTTTGAGCATGTCCCTTGTGATGATCTTTGGTGCTTTTCTACCATGAATAAGGACAGCGCCAATGACAAGATCCGCCTTTTTTATAGCCTCCTTGACATTGTAGGGTGTGGAAATCAGGGTTTTTACATTGGCGGGCATGATTTCGGCGAGGTAACGCAGACGGACAGGATTGAGGTCAAGAACCGTGACATCGGCGCCCATACCAGCGGCAATGAAAGCTGCATTTGTGCCAACTGTGCCACCGCCGATTATCACCACATTTGCCGGTGGCACACCCGGGATTCCACCGAGAAGAATACCGAGGCCCTTTTGAGGTTTCTCCAGGTACTTTGCACCTTCCTGGGGCGCCATTCTACCTGCGACCTCACTCATAGGAATCAGAAGTGGCAGGGAGCCATCTTCGAGCTCCACTGTCTCATAGGCGATTCCAATGATCTTTCTCTCCAGGAGTTTCTCTGTAAGGGTCTTGTCTGCTGCGAGGTGTAGGTAAGTGAAGAGGACCTGTCCTTCACGGAGTTTCGGAATTTCCACTTCCTGGGGTTCTTTGACCTTGACGATCATATCTGCTTTTTCGAAGACTTCGTCTGCTGTGGGAACGATTTCAGCGCCGGCTGATCTGTAATCTTCGTCAGAAATTCCGCTGCCAAGGCCGGCTCCCTTTTCAATTATCACTTTATGGCCAGCCTGTGTGAGGGAATAGACCCCTGATGGGGTGATTGCGACCCTGTATTCTTCCTTCTTTATCTCTTTGGGAACGCCAATGATCATAATAAAACTCTCCTTTCGGAATTTTTAAAATAACACACTTTCCCAAATTATAAAAACTACTTAAAGTGTTATCAACAATCGAAAAACATGGGAAATTTGTTTTTGTAGGGTAAATTTCAATTCGCCAAATTTGAACCGGGGTAGATTTTTTGACCACATCCATTGCACGGTTTTGTTGAGGTCAGTACCCCCTTTCTTCAATTTTCTTTGCATATTCGAGAATTTTTATGGCACGGCGGTAGTGAATTCGTTCGATCATTTCTCTTCCAAGTGTTGTTACTCCTTTGCCCTCGGAGATCGCTTTTTCAAAGACCTCTTTTACCTTTTTTGCCCAATCGATCTCCTCGTCTCGAGGACTGAATATCCTGTTTATGATCTCAAGCTGAGATGGATGGATTGCGGTTTTACCATCAAATCCCATTCTCCGGGCAAACTTTGCCTGCACCTCCAGTGCTTCAGAATCTGACAGATCAAAAGCGGGGGTATCCAGCACAAAAAGTTTAAAGGCTTTTGCAACAGTAACCACATCTGACATAAAGTGGATCATCTCTTCTCTAAATCTCGTTAACTCCATGTCGAGTTCGCCAGTAAGGTCAGCTGCACCGAAGATGAACCCTATGAGCTTTCTGCACTGTGCAATTCTTCTCAGGTTTAAAATCGCCTGTGGTGTTTCTATCATTGCAACAAGCGGAATTTCATCGGTTACTTCAGCTACGATCTCGAGATCTCTAAAATCTCTAACCTTAGGAACAACAATACCGTCAGGTTTCAACTCCTTTACGACCTGTGCATCTTCCCGTCCCCATGGGGTATCCAGTGAATTTATTCTCACAAAAACAGTCCTGTGACCATAGTTGAGCTCTGGAAAAAGATTTTTCAGTAAATCCCTTGCATTTTCCTTCTCCTGTGGTGCGACTGCGTCTTCAAGGTCAAGTATGACACCATCTGCTGGAAAACTCTGGGCTTTTCTTACCATCTTCTCACTTCTTGCTGGTACAAATATGAAAGATCTCAAAATCATGGGCTCTGACCTCCTTTTAAATTAGCAAAATGAGAACAAAAAATAGAAAAACGGCGGAAAGGGATACAACAGTATCCCTGAATTTCCATTTCAAAGGCTCGTAGAATGTGCGATTTTTACAGGTAAATCCACGGGACTCAAGTGCTTCTGCGAGCTCATCGGCGAGCACAAAAATGCCGACAATCAATGGGATCAAAATTGCATGAAAATTTCTGAGCTTTATCTCTATGCCTCTACCCTGCTGGGCTTCTTTGATTTCATGAAATTTTACCCGCACAAGTTCCACATAACGAATGGCTGATGTGAAGATAAATACAAAATTGTATGGAAATTTTAATCCGAGCAATGCCTTGGCTATCTCGTCTGCATCTGTAAAATGAAAAAATATGTACGATCCAATGATTAGTTCAGAAAATCTCAGAGACAGCAGAATAGCTTCTTCTAAAGAGATGAACACATAGCCTATTATGAAGATAGTGATCATCATGGGGATAAATCCCTTTGAGAAGCTAAAAAACCGTTTTCTGTCCGTAAAAAATCCAGAGAAAACGAGAATAGAGAAAACGATCAGGTGCAGGGGTAGAATTTCTTTCAAAATCACGAACACATCGAACAGTATGAGTATCAGTAATTTAACTCTTGGGTCCATTGGCGAGCGCCCTAAGTTCGATACCCGGGTTTATGTGCAGTTTTTCCATAAGATTGATTTCTGCAGTTGTCAAACTCTGTGGATTGATTTCACCTGCAATTCTTCCATTTTCCATCAGAACCCATCTGCATGAGACCTCTTTTGCAAATTCTATGTCGTGTGTGGAGACGACAACGGAAATCCCAATTTTACTGAGATTTCTGATAATTTCGATAATGGCACCCACGGTCTGTCCATCCTGCCCCGTTGTGGGTTCATCAAGGAAAATTATGCCGGGTTTGGCAGCAAGAACAGCAGCCATAGCAACCCTCTTTTTCTCACCCTCGGAGAGCAGGAAGGGAGATCTTTCAAGTATGTGGCCAAGGGATAGAGACTCGATGATCCAGTTAAGCCATTTTTCCTCTTTTGCCGATACCTTCAGTTCATCAATTACCCTGGTCTTGAAAAAGATATCCTGGGGATTGTGTGGTACGTAACCTGCTCTGCACGATCGCCATAAACTGCCTTTGTGGGGCTTTCTGATACCTGAAAGGAGTTTCATGAGCGTTGTCTTGCCTGCGCCGTTCGGACCGAGAATTACGACGGTCTCACCAGCGTGCAATTCGAAGTTTAGTACCTGTATGGCGAAAGAATTGTTGTAGGAAAAACTCACATCACTGGCTTTGAGAACCGGCTCTCCCTTCTGGGAGCAAAAGAAGTTTCTCCTGTATCCTGATTTTTTAAGGAGATTAACGAGATCGTCGTTTATAGCAGTTACGCCCAGTTTTTTCTGGATCTTGAAAACTTCGGGTTCCCTGATGTTAAAGTTCCTGAGATTGATTTTCTCTGGATTCTTTGTGTATATGCGATCTTTTTCGTTTTTTACAAAGATAAATTCCTCTACAAGATCGAGAACATCCTCGAGTCTGTGCTCAGTGATAACAAAAAGGTTGTTTTTCAGGTTTTTCAGAACACTCCGAAGCTTTTCCCGGTTGTATCCATCAAGCGTTGCAAAGGGTTCGTCTAAAAGGATAATTGGTGATCCGAGTGCGATTATGGAAGCAAGTGTCAGAAGGTGTTTTTCCCCTCCTGACAGCTCGTGACTTTTTTTATTTAGAATGTGGTGGATGCCGAATTTGTTGACAACTTCATCAACCCTTTTCCTTATTTCATCTGGAGGTAAGCCTGCATTTTCAAGTGTGAATATAATTTCTTTTTCGGTGTTTTCGTTAAAAACCTGAGCATCCGGATTCTGATGGACAAATCCGGCTATGCGAAAGAGATCGCATGTTGTTAGGTGTCGTGTATTTTTCCCTTTGACAAACACATTCCCCTGAAAATCACCTCTGTAAAAGTGTGGAATGAGACCATTGATAAACCTGAGAATTGTCGATTTTCCGCTGCCACTTGGACCTGAAATGACGGTGTTTACATCTATATTTTTAGAAAAATCAACGAGAGCGCACCTTCTCCCTCTCGCATAGGTGAAAGACACATTTTCAAAGCTGATCATTCAAAACCGACACCGGCTTTTTTAAGTACCAGAAGGACAACTATTCCGATTATGGAACCGAAAATTGTGGAAAGGGAGAAGGCAATTATGAATGACATGAGAGCCATACTTTTATGTAGAAATACAGGTCCTACTATCAGGGCACTCACAGTTGCACCAATAAGTCCTGTGCCAATTACCTCCCCTAAGGCTGCGAAATAGATATTTTTTGTGAATTTAAAAGCATAACCAGCGAGGAATGCACCGATCATGCCACCAGGGAAGGCAAAGATTGTTCCGGTACCAAGCAGGTTTCTAATAAGACCAGCGGCCCCCGCTATTGCTGTTGCATACCAGGGACCAACTATAACGCCGGCAATTACATTTATCATGTGCTGGGCAGGAAAGACTTTTGTAATACCAAAGGGAATGAAAATCGGTGACAGGACCACTGCCAGAGCAGTTAATACGATAGAATACGCCACTTTTCTCGTTGTCGTCATGTTCCACCTCCGAAAATAGATTTTTCAAATTTTACCAGCCCCTTGGAAAACTATCAAATTAATGGTATCCCATTTTTAACTCCAATAGGGCTTGACGGAAGTTATGAATCCTCGATAACATAAAGTCATGCACAAAAGCCTATCCTGGAAAGTTTTGCCTGCCAGAAACAGGAAAAAGTTCACAATTTTTATCTTAACTGTTACCCTGTTTGTTCTCATTGTTTATCTGGCAATGGGGATATACTGGGCTTTTTTTTCGCTCATAATTCTGCTCGGTTCGCTATTCCAGTTCTATACTGTAACCGAGTATATCCTTGATGATGATGGTATTACGATAAAAAGGCCATTTTATTCGGTCAGGAAAAAGTGGGAGGAATTCAGGCGTGTCGAGGAGACGAGATCCGGGATCTTTCTGTCTCCTTTTTCACAGCCCTCAAGGCTTGATAGTTTTAGAGGTGTTCACTTAATTATTGACGAAGATAGGAAGACAGAAGTATTGGAATTTATCAGGGATAAGATAAAAGATGACGATAAAAGAACGGATTGAAATTCTCAAAGAGAGGATTGAAAAAGCCCTTCAGAATGCGGGAAGGAAGGGTGAGAAGGTGGAGATTGTGGGAGTAACAAAGGGCATTGATGTTGATAGAATTGTTGAGGGTATAAGATACGGTATCACAAAACTTGGAGAAAACAGGGTGCAGGAAGCAAGAGAAAAGATCCCTCTTGTCAAATTTCCCTGTGAGTGGCATATGGTGGGTCATCTCCAGAAAAATAAAGTCAAATACGCTGTGAAATTGTTCAAAATGATACAGTCAGTTGATAGTTACGAACTTGCCGATCTCATTAATAGAAAGACCCCACAGAAGATGGATGTTCTGATCGAGGTAAACACATCAGGAGAACCCCAGAAGTATGGGGTTAGCCCCGACGCTCTTTTTGGTTTGATAGAGAAGATTCTCGGTTTGAAAAATTTAAATTTACAGGGTTTAATGACTGTTGGTCCCTATCCTGTGGAGGAGCGGAGATCCAGAAAGAGTTTCGCATTGCTTAGAGATTTAAGAGATGAAGCAGAGATGCGCTTTGGTATAAAGCTCCCGATTCTATCAATGGGAATGACAGAAGATTTTGAATACGCTATACTTGAAGGATCTACGATGCTCCGTATAGGACGAGGGATCTACGGGGAGAGAAATTATTAAAGAAGGAGGTTTTTAGATGTTCGTATTTTCCAATTTTTTAATTGCGCTTGCAAAGGTCCTTGATATATTCCTGAATCTTTACATGTGGGTTATAATCATCAGGGCATTGATTTCATGGGTGAATCCCGATCCATTCAACCCGATTGTAAGATTTTTGAGGAATGTTACAGATCCATTTTTGAACTGGATAAGGCGGGTTCTAAGACTTGGTTATTTTGGCGGAATTGATATTTCACCTTTGATTGCTATTCTCATCATATATTTTGTCAGGTATTTTGTTGTAACAACCCTTGTTGAAATAGCCGTTAAAATGAGGTGAGTTATGAAACTGTCACCACTTGAAGTAAAAAAGGCTGAGTTTAAGCTGAAGATGAGGGGGTATGATCCGCAGGAGGTTCGTGCCTTTCTTGAGATGGTTTCCCGTGACATGGAAGATACGGAGAGGGAAATTAGAGAGTTATACGAGAAGATGGAAGAGCTCCAGAAGATGCTGGACCATTACAGGGAGATGGAGGAAACCATAAAATCTGCCATGATGACCGCGCAGAAAGCGGCGGAAGATATGAAAAACAATGCACAGAGAGAGGCAGAATTGATCGTTGAAAAGGCAAGAATGCAGGCACAGGAGATCGTGTCCTCTGCCCAGAAAGAGAGGGACGAGATGATCAGGTCTCTTGAGGATACGAAGAGAAAACTGGAAAACGATATCTCCATGCTTGAAAGGAAAAGAAGGGCTATACTTGAAGATCTTTACAATACATTAAACCTTCACCTGAACCTCGTTAAGGAAGAATTTGAGAAGTCCAGAGAGTTTCTCCTGTCTGCGGGAGAAAAGGAGGAAGAACATGTCGGACCTGAAGAAGAAGATTCTCGAAGCAGTGAATTTTTTGAAACAGGAGATTGATGGCTCTCCACAGATCGGTATAATCCTTGGATCCGGACTTGGAGGTCTTGCAGACGACATTGAGAAAATCAAAGAGATTAAGTACTGGGATATCCCCAATTTCCCGGTATCCACAGTAAAAGGTCATGAGGGAAAGCTGATCTACGGGAGATTATCCGGAAAAGAAGTACTTGCTATGCAGGGTAGGTTTCACTACTACGAGGGTTACACCATGCAGGAAGTTACATTTCCTGTGAGGGTTATGAAGTTCATGGGAGTCAACACTCTTATAGTGTCCAATGCTGCAGGCGGGGTAAATCCGAGATTTGAGCCTGGAGACATCATGTTGATCTGGGATCATATAAACCTGATGCCGGAAAATCCTTTGAGAGGAAAGAATGATGAGACACTCGGTCCAAGATTTCCCTCCATGCACAATGCCTACGATAAAGATCTTATTAAATTGACAGAGGAAGTGGCACTTGAGCAGGGAGTTAAGGTGGTTAGAGGTGTGTATGTGGCGTTGCAGGGTCCGAATCTCGAAACTCCATCTGAGTACAACATGGTTAGGGTAATTGGAGGTGATGCAGTGGGTATGTCCACCGTTCCCGAAGTTATTGTTGCCAACCACATGGGAATGAGGGTTCTCGGTATTTCTGTAATTACCAATGTTGCCGATCCCTACAATCCCAAGCCCACAACCCACGAAGAGGTTCTTGATGTGGCGTCCACTGCGGAAAAGAAGTTGACGAAACTCATTAAAGGGGTGCTGGCAAAACTTTGAGAAAGTTTTTTTTAATCTTTTTGTTTGCAGGAATCCTGCAATCCTCCTACCTCCTCATCCCGATGGATGAGGTGCAGAATGACCATTTGCGTGCCTACGGTGTAGCCTACAATGTCCTTAAACAGGGAATAAAGGTTGATTGGCTGTTGAATTTTCGTGGCGGTAGTTTCCTTATGGAAGATCTCTCAGCTATCAGGAAGATGTGTGATGTTCTCGGCGTTACATACGAGGTCGTCTCAGAGGCTGAAGTTGCGTCCATCTATGGAACGATTGAAGAGAGTAACATGAATGATGTTGTACTTGAAAAGGCTCCCCGTATTGCCGTTTACATACCTCCATATGCGGAACCGTGGGATGATGCAGTTACCCTTGCCCTTGAATATGCTCAGATTCCCTATGATCGGATTTACGACAACGAAATCCTTGAGGGAAAGCTCTCTGATTACGAGTGGGTGCATATTCATCATGAGGATTTTACGGGTCAGTTTGGTAAATTTTATGCAAGTTACAGGAATACGGAGTGGTATCAAAAACAGGTTCAGATAGATACAGAGACGGCGAGAAGATGGGGATTTTCGAAGGTTTCCAAACTGAAACTCGCTGTTGCAGAGAAGATCAAGGAGTACATTTATCGTGGGGGTTTTCTCTTTGCCATGTGCTCTGCTCCCATCACACTCGATATAGCACTTGCTGCCCACAATACAGATATTGTACCGGAGGTGTTTGATGGCGATCCGGTTGATCCGAACTACAGAATGAAGCTCGATTTTAACAATACTCTTGCGTTCAAAAATTTTGATGTGATAACAAATCCCTTTATCTACGAACATTCCAATATTGATGTTACACGGGAAGCAGCCATCAGGGGACCTGAAACATACTTCACTCTCTTTGATTTCTCCGCAAAGTACGATCCAATTCCCACGATGTTAACCCAGGATCATACAAGGGTGATAAAGGAGTTTCTTGGACAGGATACGGGATTCAGGAGATCCATGTTGAAGGATAATGTCGTTATTCTTGCGATGGTAAAGGGTACGGATGAGGTAAAGTACCTGTACGGAAATTATGGAAAGGGATTTTTTGCCTTTCTTGGGGGACATGATCCAGAGGACTATCAACATTTTATAGGGGATCCACCCACGAGACTTGAGCTTCACAAAAATTCGCCCGGTTACAGACTTATTTTAAACAATGTGCTGTTTCCTGCAGCCAGAAAGAAACCACTCAAGACATAAAAATTTTTTACCACCTGTTAAATTTTTTACCACCCGGCGAAGAGGCTAAAAGGGAAAAATTGATTATTTCTGGCGATTTTCATATAGGTAGGGTTTATGGCAGGAAAATTGCATTAATAAATGCGTGTAGCAGGAGGGAAGGATGAGACGCAGGAGGGGGTGGGAGGGATGCAGGAGGGCGAGAGAGGCAGCAGGAAGGGGTGGTTGGAGGTTTTCTCCAGCCACCCCAAAATCCATTGTCAGGATGTATCCGTTGG
>CAZNDM010000075.1:0-38651 GCA_964571845.1 uncultured bacterium
CCAGCCTCTCTCGTTGTGCGTGAGTTCCCCCCCATCCTCCCCTCCCGCTTTGCGGGAGGGGTCACACCAAAACACCCCTCCCACGAAGTGGGAGGGGATTGAGGGGAGGGCAATGAAAGCATTACCCGCTCTTCCCTGTCATATTAGCTCTTTCTTCCCCCTCCTCAATCCTCCCCCGCAAAGCGGGGGAGGGGTTTGTAGAACAATCCCCCCGCAAAGCGGGGGAGGGGTAGGAAAGTCGATCCTTCCACAAAGAAAAGCTTTTGGGGAAGGGGTTTGGGAGTGTCTCCTCTCGAAGCGGGGGAGGGGGTGAAAAGATGATCCTCCCCCAAAGCTTTGGGGGAGGAGTTTGAGAGTGCCTTCCTGCAAAGTGGGGGAGGGAGGTTATAGAGATTTTTTATTACAACTCAAAAAAGTGTTATATGAAAGTGCTTTTCCTCAACCCACGCGTGCGGGAAGAGTCACCTATATACTCCCCTCCCGTTTACGGGAGAGGGCACACCCAAACTCCCCTCCCACGGAGTGGGAGGGGATTGAGGGGAGGGCAGTAAAACTCCCACCTGCTTATCTCTGTCAGATCTACTCTTAACTCCTATACTGTGTGGAGAGATTTTAAAAAGAGATCTCAACACTGCAACAAAGCACTGTGGAAGGGAATTAAAGGGAAGTCATGCCCGAGCGAGGTTTGAGGAAGAAATCTGAATCCCCCATCTCAATCTATACAACAGCAGGGGGAAGAGCGTAAAAAATGTCCCTCAACAAATCAAAACTTTGTGGGGGAGATTTGAGAAGTATCTCCACAATGATTTAGATCACGGGGATGCCAAAAATTGATTTTTTATTTCTGGGCAGGATAGGGGTGAAAGACAGGAGGGGCGCACGCTTCGCGTGCGCCCCTCCCTCATCTTTAAAATTTCTTCCAGTCGCCCTTATACGCCAGTTGCCTTGATACTTTCTCTGCTACCTCGTTTAAACGAGGCAGGAATTTCTTTACAAGGTCGTCAACGGTGTATCTGCTCGTTGATGTCGCAATGTTCATCGCTGCTATAACTTCACCTGTATAGTCTTTTATTGGCACGGCAATGGAGATCAAACCTTCCTCAAGCTCCTCGTTGTTTATACTGTAACCACGCTCTTTTATCATGTTTAGCTCATCTCTGAACTTTTCGAAGTCTGTAATTGTGTTTTCAGTGTATTTTTCAAGCTTGCCGCCGAGCCACGCCTTTACAGTTCTAAAGGGTTTATACGCGAGAATCATTTTACCCATGGAAGTTGCATGAGCAGGAAGTCTGGTTCCAACCCTTATGTTCATGCCAAGTATTCTCCTTGCAGGGACCCTGACCACATACACGATTTCATTACGATCAAGAACTCCAAGGTTAACACTCTCGTTAAACTCTTCTCTTAGTTCTTCCATAAGGGGCATTGCGATGTCAGGGAAATGGAGTGATGAAATATAAGTATGCGCGAGTTCAAGAATCTTGGGCGATAATCTGAAATACTTTCTTGCGGTTTTTTCAAGAAGGCCCAGATCTTCGAGGGTATAGAGGAATCGTCTCGCCGTTGCTCTGTCAAAACCTACGATATCCGCAACTTCAGTTAGCGTAAGTTCGGGCCTTTCAGGAGTGAAAGCCCTTAAAATTTTGAAACCTTTACCGAGGGATTTGATAAAATAATCAGCTCTTCTTGCCATTGGTCACCTCCCTATATTTTTTCAACTTGTTCTCATATTATACGATAAGTTCACATATCAAATCAAGTAGCCCTATGTCAATTTAGATTCAGTACATAAGCCAAGATGTTTCAGATTGAGAAACATTACAAGTTAAAAATTTAAAGAGATTGAATGTAAATTCAGGTGTAAACGGTATTTTCATAAAATTTGCTATCAATCTTGACAGAACTTTTAAAACCAGGTAATTAAATAATCCAAGCTCGATGGTTCAAAAAAATCCAAAAAACACCCATTAAGGAGGTGGGCCGATGAAGATCAGACCACTGGCAGACCGTGTTGTGGTAAAAAGAATTGAGGAGGAAGAGGTTAAAAAGGGAAACATCATAATACCTGATACTGCAAGGGAAAAACCCCAGAAGGGGGAAGTTGTGGCTGTTGGACCCGGTAGGGTTGACGAAAAGGGAAACAGGGTCCCCATGGAAGTCAAAGTCGGAGATAAGGTGATCTTCTCCAAATACGCCGGTAGTGAAGTCAAGATTGATGACGAAGAGTATCTTGTCATGAGAGAAGACGATATCCTTGCAGTAATCGAGGAATAAAAGGAGGTAGTGAGATGGCAGCAAAAGACATCAAATACAGTGAAGATGCAAGAAGGGCAATTTTGAACGGTGTTGAGCAGCTTGCCAAAGCTGTCAAGGTTACACTTGGCCCTTCAGGTAGAAATGTTGTACTTGAGAAAAAATTCGGTTCACCAACTATTACAAAAGACGGTGTTACCGTAGCCAAGGAAATTGAATTAAAAGATCCATTTGAGAACCTTGGTGCACAGCTTGTTAAAGAGGTCGCTTCAAAGACCTCTGATGTTGCCGGTGAT
The DNA here is from genome assembly GCA_964571845.1 of uncultured bacterium. Classification (GTDB taxonomy): domain Bacteria; phylum Hydrothermota; class Hydrothermia; order B15-G9; family WFZT01; genus WFZT01. The sequence goes on from CAZNDM010000075.1 coordinate 2,550, forward strand.
GGTACCACAACGGCTACCATCATCGCTGAGGCTATTTACAAAGACGGTCTTAAGCAGGTGACCGCTGGTGCCAATCCCATGGAGGTCAAAAGAGGGATTGACAAGGCGGTCAGCGCAGTCGTCGAAGAGCTCAGAAAGATCGCCAAAGAGGTAAAAGACAACAAGGAGATTGAGCAGGTCGCAGCTATCTCTGCAAACAACGACTACGAAATCGGTGCCAAGATCGCAGAGGCGATGGACAAGGTTGGTAAGGACGGTGTCATCACCGTAGAAGAAGCCAAAGGTATTGAGACCTATGTTGAAGTTGTCGAAGGAATGCAGTTTGACCGCGGTTACATCTCACCTTACTTCGTTACAAATCCGGAGAAAATGGAGGCTGTTCTTGAGGAGCCTTACATCCTCATCCACGACAAGAAGATCAGCTCAATCAGGGACATTCTCCCCATACTTGAAAAGGTTGCCCAGCAGGGTAAGCCTCTGCTTGTGATCGCCGAGGATGTTGAGGGTGAGGCTCTCGCAACCCTCGTTGTCAACAAGATCAGAGGAACGCTTCAGGCATGCGCTGTTAAGGCTCCCGGTTATGGTGAGAGAAGGAAGGCAATGCTCGAGGATATCGCCATCCTCACAGGTGGTAGGGTTATTTCCGAAGAGGCAGGAATGAAGCTTGAGAATGCCCAGCTCTCGGATCTCGGTAGAGCCAAGAGGGTTGTGGTTGACAAGGACAATACCACCATTGTTGAGGGATACGGCTCCAAAGAGGCGATCAAGGCGAGAATTCAGCAGATCAAGACACAGATTGAAGAGACGAAGTCCGATTACGACAGGGAGAAACTTCAGGAAAGGCTCGCCAAACTCGCAGGTGGTGTTGCAGTTATTTATGTAGGTGCAGCTACTGAGACCGAGATGAAGGAGAAGAAGGCGAGGATCGAGGATGCACTTCACGCCACAAAGGCGGCAGTTGAAGAGGGAATCGTTCCCGGTGGTGGCGTTGCTCTCCTCAGGGCTTCAAGGGCGATTGACAAGCTTGAGGTTGAGGGCGATCAGAAGGTGGGTGCCGAGATCGTGAAGAAGGCACTCGTCGAGCCTCTCAAACAGATTGCCGAAAACGCTGGTTACGAAGGTTCACTTGTGGCAGAGAAGGTGAAGAATGCAGAGAAGGATACAATCGGATTCAACGCACTTACAGGTGAGTATGTTGATATGTTCGAGGCTGGAATCATTGATCCGCTCAAGGTTGAGAGGATAGCGCTCCAGAATGCGGCATCAATTGCATCCCTGTTGCTCACCACAGAGGCACTTGTAACAGAGATCAAAGAGAAAGAGAAGACACCGCCAATGCCAGGTGGTGGATACGACGAGTTTTAAGGAAGGAAAGTAGAGTTTTTAACCTGGGCGCCTGCTTCGCAGGCGCCCAGGTTTTTTTTATCCAAGAAGTCCTGCTTCTTTCAATACTTTCTCCACTTCCTTTTTCTGGTCTTCACTCAAAGGTTTCAGCGGAGGTCGCGGATAGAGTCCCTCGTACCCAAGAAGATCCATTCCGTATTTAACACCTGCGGGTCCGAGTTTTCCAACAAGCAGGGCATTGACCCTGAGTAGCTTCATGTATAGGCTTTTTGCAGTGTCCAGATCTCCGAGTGATCCCTTTTCGTAAAGTTCGGCAACTTCCTGTGGTGCCACATTGGCAACACCAACGAGCGCACCGGCGGCACCGAGAAGTGTGTTCTGGAACAGGGCAGTGAAGTTGCCTACAAAAAGCTCAAAGTTGTCGAGGTTCATCTTCAATATAGCCGAATCGTAATAAATGTTGCCGGAGGAGTCTTTCAGTCCAAGGATGTTTTCGTGTTTTGCAAGTTCAGGAACAATCTCGACAGGGAGGTTGACACCTGTGTACTGGGGGACATTGTATGCGAAGACCGGGATCTTTGATTCATCTGCAACCTTTTTGAAGTGATCGAGGAGAGCCTGCGGAGTCATCATCGATTTGTAGAAGAACGGGGTTACGACAAGAGCAAAATCAACTCCGAGATCAGCCATCATGTTTGTGAATTTTATGGTTTCATCCGTCGAGAACATGCCGGTACCGGCGAACACTTTTTTGTCAGGGGCTTTTGCTTCGAGGGTTGCCTCCACGAGTTTTATCTTTTCTTCGAGTTGCAGATGTACAGCTTCTCCTGTGGAGCCGAGGACGAGATAGCCCTTGATGTCAGTTTTATTCCACTTTTCAATGTTTCGTTTGTGTGCATCAAGGGCGAGTGATCCATCAGCGTTGAAAGGCGTAGCCATGGCGATGTAGATTCCTCTCATTTTTACCAGCTCCTTTTTTGTAAGATGATAAATCCACAGGCAAGTAAAATAAAGATTGAAAAATTCAAATTTTCACAATGAGAAAAAACGCAATGAAAAATCAGGCAATTTTCCGGCAAAATTCTGGGGCTTGACAGGTATTTATCGAGATTCTATAATTGACTTATGAGTCAAAATTTGACTAAAAGGTCAAAGAGAAGGGAAAGGGAGCGGCAGAAGAGAATCAGGTCGATTCTGAAAGCTGCCCTCGAAATCTTCTCTGAAAAGGGTTATGATAGAACAACCACCGATGAGATCGCTGATTTCGCCGGTCTCTCCAAAGGCCTTCTTTACTTCTACTTCGGTTCTAAAGAAGATATTTTTGTCTCTCTACTTCTCGATGGAATGGATAACCTCATTAAGAGGTTGCAAAAGAACATAAAAGACCAGGACTCCCCTGAAGAGCAGCTCGTTTCATTCATCAGAACTGAGTACGACTTCTATAGTTCCAACCTGAAGTTTTTTAAGCTCCTGAACTCGACCTACAGCGGGTATGTGCTTGGGAAAATCTCTCCGGAAAACAGACAAAAGTTTGTCGCCAAACACTATGAAGAGGTTAAGATACTTGAAAAAATATTTGAAAGGGGAAAGAAGGAAAAAGTTTTCAAGAACATTGACACCGATGATCTCATCTATTCCCTTGCCGGTTTGATGCACGGGCTATTGATTATGAAGCCCGGTAATAAGGATCTTGAAAAATCTAAAAATCTGACCATCGAGGTGTTTTTGCACGGAATAAAAAGAGGAGGATAGTTATGAGAACACTTGGAAACTTCGTTTCGAAGCATCCGCGCATTTCGCTCGGTATAATCTTTGTTTTAACCATTTTTCTCGGATACTTTATGAAATATCTCCGGGTAGAAACCCGGATGGAGGCAGGCTTACCGTCCCATTACCCTGAAGTCAAAGCCTATAACCGCATGAAAGAGCTTTTCCCTTCGAGAGATGTGATATTTATTGGAATTGAGTCGGACGACATCTATTCACTTAGAACCCTCCAGAAAATATGGGACCTGAGTGATACCCTGGAGTCTGTCAAAGGGGTTAAAAAGATACTGTCATTTGCAACAGCCTCAAAGATCAAGGGTACGCAGGAGGGATTTGAAGTAATCCCATTGATGGAGGATAGACCTGCATCTTCGGAGGATTGCCAGCGGGTAAAAAAGCTTGTTGACAGAGACCCTATGTACGATGGTATGCTGGTGGGAAAAAGCGGGAAATCAACGGCAATTCTCGTCATCCTCAAAGACAATATCTCACAGGATGAGGTGCTCGAAATTTACAAGGAGATCCAGAAAATAATTGAACCGTTCAGAGGACCTGAAAAGTTCTACATTTCTGGAAAGCCGGTAGTTGAGGCGATGATCGCCGAACATGTTACAGGAGACATCAGAAAGTTGTTCCCCATCTCGATTCTGGTTGCAATGGTCGTACTGTTTTTCAGCTTCAGGAGTTTGAGAGGTGTGTTTTTACCCGTTCTTACCGTTATCCTTGCCTCTGTCTGGATCATGGGACTCCAGGGATTACTTGGTATTCCCCTGAGTCTTGAGACATCACTCCTGCCCATGCTCCTTGTTGCTATTGGAACGGCTTACGGGATCCACCTTATCCACCAGTTTAATGAAGAGATCATTGCGGGAGTTGAGAAGAGAGAAGCCGTTTACAATGTTTACATCAAGCGAGGCAATGCAGTACTAATTGCCGGTTTGACCACTGTTGCCGGATTCATTTCCCTCGTTACTTCTCAAATAAAGACCATCAGAACTTTTGGCTTGATCAACGGACTTGGTGTGTTTATCGTCCTCTTTATCTCCATCTTGATGGTGCCCGCGTTTCTCGCAATTTTGAAGAAACCAGAAGGATTAAAAAGCCAGTCAGCTGAGAGCGAGAAATTGAGAAAACTCGGTGCGTTCACTGTAAAGTACAGGAGCAGTATAGTCATTTTCACCATCGTTATAATGATTGTGGGGGCTCTCGGTATTCCAAGAATCAGAAGTGAATCCAACGAGATAAAAAATTTCCCGAAGGACAGTCCGATAAGGGTGGCAGACGAGTGGATCAACAGAGAATTTGTTGGAACAACGCCTCTCAATGTCATCTTTGAGGCAGAAAAGCCGGGAGCGTTTAAGGACCCTAAAAATCTCAAGCTCGTGGATGAATTTGAAAATTTTGTCAAAAAGTTGCCATACGTAGGTGGTGTCATGTCTTTAACTGACATGATAAAAAGGCTCAACCAGGGACTCTTTGCCGATAACCCTGCGTACTACAGAATCCCGGATTCCCGTGATCTCGTGTCCCAGGAAATCTTTCTATACAGCATGTCAGGTGATCCCTCAGACTTTGATGCCCTTGTTAATCCAGACTATGATGTACTTAATGTGACAATCTTTATTAAGACATCGAGCACGGGCGAGCTAAAGAAGATCGTAAATGCAATTGAGAACTACACTGAGACGAGACTGGAAGGTAAGGGTATAAAGGCAACCGTAACAGGTTTATCCAGACTATTTATCCTGATGGATCAGCTGGTTGTGAAGGGGCAGATCGCAAGTGTCATTTCTGCGTTCATTCTTGTTCTCATCATCACTGCACTTGTGCTCAAATCTGTAAAGGCTGGTATTCTGTCTATCGTTCCACTGTTTGTTGTCGTGATTTTAAATTTTGGCATAATGGGATTTGCCGGCATTTCGCTGACACACGCGACGGCCATCGTTGCATCTATTGCTATCGGTATAGGTATAGACTACGCCGTTCATTACATTAACAGGTACAGGATTTATTATCCGGAACTCATGGATTCTGGAGTAACGATAGAGAAGACGACCTCAACGGTCGGGAAGGCAATAATTTACAACGCCCTCTCTGTAACTCTTGGTTTCCTCGTTCTGACACTTTCAATCTTTATAGGTATCAAAAAACTCGGGCTTCTCGTTGCCATTACAATGGTTTTGAGTGCCATAGGTGCACTCGTGGTTTTACCTGCTGCCTTAAGTATTTTAAAACCAGGATTCAGGAGGTGAGATCATGAGAATTGGAATAGCACTTTTAATTTTTGGGTTGCTTGGAGCTCAGGACGCCACAAAGATCATGTGGCGTGTTCACCACAGGCCCAAATGGAAGGACATGCATGCTTACATGTATCTTGAGATAGTATCGCCCAGCGGGAAAAAGAGGATCAGAAGGATGGAAAGCTGGTCAAAGACTGATCCGAAGACAGACGAGACGAAAATGCTCATTCTGTTTCTCGAGCCCCCGGACATCAGGGGCACAAAATTCCTGCTGCACGAACACAAGGACAGGGAGGATGACATGTGGATCTACATTCCGGCAATTAGAAAGGCAAAAAGAATTGCCGCATCAGGAAAGGCAGGGGCTTTCATGGGATCCGATTTTTCCAACTATGACATTGGAGGCGGTGAGTTTGAGGACTGGAATTACAAACTACTTAAAGAGGAAGAGTACAATGGCAATCCCTGCTGGGTTATTGAAGCAACTGCAAAAAGTAAGAAGGTCATAAAAAAGTCGGGATATTCGAAAATGGTCAAATGGATCAGAAAGGACAATTACATGGTTGTACGGACAGACTGCTATGACCGGAGCGGTGAGCTTTTCAAAAGAATTGAGACCAATAAGATGGAAAAGATCGAAGGCATCTGGTTTGAAACGGTAATGACTGCAACAAAGCTCGCTACGGGAAGAAAATCCGTCATGAAGTTTGAAAAGATCGAGGTCAATATTGGTATCCCGGACAGAATGTTTTCTTTAAAAGCACTCAGGTAGGAGGAGACAGAATGATCGGGACCATTCTGCTTTTAATCGTTTCAAGTTCACCTCTCGGTGGATTTTTAAGATTTGAAGATTACATCAGAGTTGATAGCATAAGACAACACCAGAAAATAGCCACGACCTATCAACTGAAGGTGTCACTCGAAAGCGGTGATGTGGAAGGATTTGGAGCATTCAACATAGTCTATGACATAGTAAAGAAAACAACATCGCTTGAGCCCATTGAAGGTTATCTCTCCTGGGAGAGGGGAGACATCGGACTTACACTTGGAAAAAGGATTGTCAGTATTGGAACAGCTGACTGGTTGAATCCTACGGATGTAATCACGCCAAGGGATTATACATCCCTGCATTCAGACCTTGAAGAGTTCAGAAAGGGCGTGGAAGAGGTGAATCTTGATGTAAACTTTTCGCAGATGCTTGTATCTTTTTATGTTTTTCCGGGATTTACACCAAACCGGTATCCGATGAGAACCATTTTCATCCCACTCGGTCCTGCCGGTGCCGTTGAGTTTAACCCCGATTCAGCTGAATTGCCAACGACGGAGCTAAAGAACACGCAGTTTGGTTTTCGGGTACACGGGTTTTTGAGTAATGTTGATTTTTCTTTTACCTATCTCAGAATCTTTGACAGGGATCCGGATTTGAAGGCTTATACGATTAATCAACAGCCGGGCAACTTCCTGATTCGCATAGTACCCTTTTATAACTGGATACACATGGTGGGTAGTGACTTTTCTGCGACAATCGGAAGCTGGGAAGTGCACGGTGAGGGTGCTTATTTCAAAACTGTTGACGAGGACGGTGAAGATCCCGGCATCAAAAACTCCTTTGTCTATGCAGTTGCTGGAGGAAACAGGACATTTTTTGACGAAAAGGTGAGATTTGGCATCCAGGCAGGCATAAAACACATATTCAATTTCCGCGATTCTACATATTTTGCAAACGATATGGTAAAGAGCTTCCTGAACTCATTTGCGAGAAGGACCTATTACGAGACAGAGGAAAATGTTTATTACGGAACGCTCACACTTGGGTATAATTCTCAGGAGGGCAACTGGAGCGTGGATGGAACACTTGTCTATGATTTTACGAACAGTGATTACTTTTCTATTCCGAAGTTTATGTATTCACCCGCCGACGGAGTTAACTTTATCGCAGGGTTATTTTTGAGTGGAGGCAAGGGCTCTTCTCCATTCAGCGAAATGGGTAAACATGTAGGCAAACTTGCATTTTTCGAGGTCAAATACAGTTTTTAAAGGAAAGACAGCTCTATAATTCTGTCAATTGGCAGGGGTGAAAGTGAGACGATGCTGTAGAGTTTAATCTCTTCGCAGAAGCTGCCACTTAAAAGCATTTTCAGTTGATCAGTATCGGCAGGGGAGAGGGGACCAGCCAGTTTTGCCATTGTTTTCATGAATGTTACCGGAATTTTAACAATGGGTTGCCACGCTCCTGTAATTTCCTTGATCCTTTTCATAAATTCGAGATAAGTGATTTTGTCTGGACCACATGCTCCGTAAACGCCGGTGATTCCTTGCAAAATGGCGCGTCTTGCAAGTTCAACGAGGTCGCCAACAAAAACAGGTTGCACATGATATGACCCATCTCCGATCACCGGCAAAAAGGGAGAGAATTTTAAAAGTCTTTTCAGCATCTTTACGAATTCTCCATCTGGACCGAGAACAAAAGATGGTTTTAGGATTATGTATTCAAGCCCACTTGAGATAATTTCCTCTTCGGCTTTCCTCTTTGTTTCCATATACGGTGTCTCTGCGTTTCCGGCTGCGGAAATGTGAAGGAATCCTGTGGCGCCGGTTTTTCTGGCAAGCTTGAGCAGATTCACAACCCCCTGGTGGTGCACTTTTTCAAACTTTTTGTCGCGGGTCTCCTTTATGATGCCAACAAAATTCACGATATAGTCATACGATCCCTCGATTTTTAGAATGTTTTCATCGTCAATCCTGCAAGGTCTATAGATCATCACCTTTGAGGATGTGATTTTCGGTAGTCTCCTGTTGACACAGAGATCTATACGCTCGAAGTGATCGTCATAGATGATATTTTTCAAAAAATGGCTGCCAATAAAACCAGTTCCCCCGGCAAGAAAAATCCTCATGATCCAGACCTCCGGTTTTTGTTTAAAGTTTAAACCACTTTAAAGGACGATTTTAGCAGGTTTTCTTTAAAATGTATCTCCCCCGGCTCCACGATCTCAATATGACCGTTTTTGATTTTAAATCCGGGCTCAGCGAGGTCATCATGGTAAAATTCATCTGCGGGGGAGAAGTCTCCGGGGAACCGGTCACAGACAGATGGCAGTGAAGCGACGATCATGTTTTGCACCCTTCCCCATGTTGTCTCAAGCATGCCGCCTATGAACGCCTGGTGTCCCATTTTGTTTATCTCTTCAACCAATTTCAAAGAATTGAGCAATCCTCCGATGCGGGGTGGTTTGATGTTCACAACAACCGGGAAGAGTTCAGATGCCTCAAGGTAATCCTCAACTTTTTCAATGCTTTCGTCAAGGGATACAGCTGCTTTGACCGATTTGGAAAATGTGGCATGTTTGTAAATTAACGGTGGTTTAAAGGGTTGTTCGATCTCGTCAACCATATCTGCAATTTCACGGAGTTCATCTATATGTTGTGGATTAAATGGGTCAAAGGAGCCGTTTGCATCGACAGAGATAAATGCGGGCGAGAAATTTTTAAGGACAAACTCAACTGGAGTTTTGCTCCATCCCGGTTTGATTTTCAATTTGATCGCATCTATTCCCTGTGAGTAGGCCCATTGAATACGAGCGGCTATGTCATCGAGACTGCCAATACCTATGCTGAGTTGCAAACGAAATCGGGATTTTGCTGGCTTTATCATCTCAAATATGGATTTACCCGTTATCTGGAAGAGTAAGTGCCAGAAAGCATATTCGATGCCACTTTTTGCAAAGTTGTTTCCTCGAAATCCTTGAAGGAGATTATGGAGATCCAGCAGGGAAAATTTTCTACCTTCAGTTATGTCTTTCACTATTCTGACAAAACCTACTGACGCATCATAAAATTCACCGCTATAAATGGGATGGAGAAGCACAGGTATCTCTCCGTAACCAGAATATCCTTCTGAACGCAATCTGACGACCAGCACTTTTCTTGAAGAGATTTTCCCCGTACTTATCTCAAACTCCTGTTTCATTTTTAAAGGGACGCTGAAAAGGGAAATCTCTTCGAATACAACAGGAGTTTTCAAAAAGTTTCCAAGTTTTTCAATCATGGAATCACACCTTCCCCTATTAAAAATTGTTCAAACTTCCTGTGATTTTCAGGCAAAAAACCGTGTTTTATTGCCATAGAACGCGCAAGATTCAAATTTTCAAAAAGTTCGTATCTTTCAGCCACTTTCAGTATCATCTGTGAGGATTCAAACAGTCTGAGAAAGGAAGTGAATATCTCTCTCAGTTTTTCAGGGTTTTCAGGGGTCCCGATGTGACGAATCTCAATGTAACTGTAATCTATTTCGTTCAGGACGAGATCAAACGGGTTTTTCCAGTGGGTTCTCACAAACCCGTCTCTTTTACCAAACCTCCATCTTGCATCCCAGAAGACCCACCAGTCCATTTGTAAGATCAGGTCGTTACCCTTTATGTAAACATTTTCGTAGTCAAATTCGTCTTTTTCCATATCGTAAACTTTTGTAAGTTTTTGACCTGTAGTCCCGTGAATAACTTCTCTGCCACTGACAGGTTCGACAAAAAATATTCTCTCTCCATGTTTGTAGTTGCCTATTATTTTGGCACGCGTATTCAGAAGGGAATCGAGGTAATTTTTTGTATCAGTGAAAAAGTAAGGAATACCGAGCATGTTTTTGTCTATCGGCGAGTTTTTAATCATGAGTTCCCAGGCTTTCAGCCTGTACTCGTAGTAGTTGAGGTATTTACCGTTTCCCCCGAATCTGGATATGTAGATAGGTGATGTTACAAAAATGGCGTTTAGAACATGTGGCAGTTCCACTGGATCAACATCGATAGCAGGCTGGAAGCTTGCACTCAGGTAAAGTTCGTGATGATCCCACTTCCAAATTTTTCTCAAAATCGGATAAAGTCCTCTGCGAGAAAATCTCCTGTTGTAATTTTCTCTATCGATCATGCCCGGATACTGGGATTTCCAGAAGATTTTGTAGCCTTTATGTTTTAGAGTTTTTTCAACGAATTTGATCAATCTGGATATTTTCTCCATGGCTGATTCGATATTTTCTGAGGGTTCAATTCCCAGTTCAAAAAGGGAAGCGGACGAATCAAGACCGATCGTCCCGAGTCCAGGAATCTCAAAGCCGAGAAACGATCCGGTAATATCTTTTATTTCCTTTTTGTCGGGCAAAACTTCAATAAATACAGATTTAAGATCAAGCCAGTTTTTCCAGGTTATGGGAATCCCTTTTTCGTTGACGATGAGGAGCTCAAGCTCAGCGCCAAATTTTCTCATGCACTAAATGATAACTCTTTCCTGATGGATGATTAAGAGCTTTTTGGAAGTAACCCCCTCCTGTCAACAGTTTGATTTAGCGACCAGCAGGGACTTTCTCAAGGAACATTTCTTCCCAGATAGGCTCTGTGAGATTCCTCAGTTTCTCATCGTACTGAATCAATCCTCTGTGGTATTCTCCATCTTTCAATGCTTCTGCAGCGTTCTCGTCCTCAGGTTTTACATTCACATTTTCGATAATTTTCAGAAAATCAGCATGGTTGTCACGAATAGAGCACGGCATCAGCAAATTCCCCATTTCATCCGCTTTTCTCAGATAGGCGTATTTGAACTGCCATTCTCGACCCTTTTTGAAGAAATCAGACATAATCGCATCTGTCAGATTCCCTCCTCTTCTGTAAATTTCAATAATGTTGTCAACATAGTAAGGAATGAAGACGCAGGGCATCACATTGCCGTTCCAGTCAATGTAAAGATACCCTCCGGGTCTTCCGTAGGCGATGCAACCATCTGATACCACTCCACTGTTCCAGAAATCGGCGACGAAGTATTTTTTCTCAATAACGACTTTTCTCCATTCCCAGTACATCTCAAGTCTCTGTTCAGGAGTGGGCATGAGTTCGAGGGTGTAACCTCTGCCTATGGGCATGTACTGAAAGATCCACATGTGTGTTGTCCCAACTTTATCGAAGTAAAAGTCGTAGAACTCGTCCGAGCTGAGAAGGTGGGCGTTCTGTCTGGTTGCCGTGATACTCAGTCCGAAGGGTACACCAGACTCTTTCAGGTGGTCAATTGCTTCCATGACCTTCCTGTAAACACCTTTTCCTCGGCGCGCGTCAGTTTCTTTTTCGTAACCCTCAACGGAAATGGTGGGAGTAATGTTGCCGAGCTCAGCCATCCTTTTGGCAACGCTTCGGTCAATCAGTGTGCCATTTGTGTACATCAGGAAGAAGACATCGTTGTGAATTTCAAAGAGGTCGAGAATGTTTTTACCAGCATCCTCGTACACCATGGGTTCACCACCGGATATGACGATAAATCTTCCTCCCCATAGTTCCTTCACTTCTCTCACAATTCTATCAACAACTTCAAAGGGAAGTTTTTCCTTGTAAGCTTTGCCCGAAGCTGCGTAACAGCCAATACAGTGGAGATTACAGGCACGCGTGGGACTGATGACAAGGAAGGAAGGTGGTCCATAACCATACTTTTCCTTGAACTTCTCTTCGATGTCCTTTCCGCTGTGCATGAAAGCACCCTTTACAAGGTTGTCTATGATCTTTCTTGCCACTGTTTTGGAGAAATAACCCCGCTCGATATTCCTTTCTGCAGAATAGAGGAGTGCCCTCAAGAGGTGGTACTTGTCTTCCTGAACTTTTCTCGGCCTGTTGAAACTATCATGATTGATAATGGAGTCATACAGCCAGGATTCAAATTTTTTAAGAAAGATCTTTCTGATAGGTCCACTACTTATAATACCTCTTGCCAGGAGAGAAGCTCCTTTTTGTTCCCATTCGGTGAGCTTCATGATCATCACCTCCTTATAATGTAAATTAAAGCGTGAGGCGGACTTGTCAAGTATTCTTGATTTTGCAATTTTAATACACCTATTATTTAAAAGAATTCTAAAAATCGAAAAATTTAAAAATTTTAATCAGCTTTTGCATTTCGAAAGAGGAATTCTAAAATTTAAAATTCGGTGACTGCTACAGTCTGTATTTTCACAAATTCGGGGATTTGGTGTGTCACAAATTCGGGGATTTGGTGTGTTTAGATTTGAGAGAATCAAGTTTGCAACAATTTATGGATAAGCTTAAATTCCGTGAAAATTTATCCTGTTGTCCCTCTGATTCTTAAATAATTTTTTAAACTAATTTTTTCCGGTTCGAAAATTTTGAAAATTACCTGTGCCTAATTTCAGTGAGTATGCGAAGTTTGAAGAGTTTAACCTGGTGGTTTATCGTTGCTAAAGAAAGAGGGGGTCGTGCAGATTCAGTTGACTTACCTACAAATCCCGATTTGAGACTTGATTATCCAGTGGTTTGGTATAAGATTTCCACACCCTATGTGGATGTCTGAAGCGGAGGTGAGGAAATGAAATTGAAGGATCCTGAAATAAGTAAGAATGCGCTGACGATACTTGAGAAGAGGTATTTGATGCGCAATGAAGAGGGAGAGGTGGTTGAAAGTCCGAAGGACATGTTTATCAGAGTTGCTCGCGTAATTTCTGATGTAGAAAAAAATTATGGTGCTGATGATAAAGAGGTAGAAGATCTGTTTGTTCGGTTTTATAACATGATGGCAGAATTCAGATTTATGCCCAATTCTCCTACACTGATGAATGCGGGGACACCACTCGGTCAGCTTTCCGCCTGTTTCGTCATACCCGTGGGGGACTCCATGGAAGAGATCTTTGAAGCTGTCAAGAGGACAGCGATTATTCACAAAACAGGTGGTGGCACAGGCTTTTCCTTCTCAAGATTGAGGCCAAGAAACGACATTGTGCGGTCAACTGGTGGAGTTGCATCCGGTCCCGTTTCATTCATGAGAGTCTTCAACGAAGCCACTGAAGCGGTCAAGCAGGGAGGGAAGAGACGCGGTGCCAACATGGGGATTCTGAGAGTTGATCATCCGGACATATTTGATTTTATCAGTGCGAAGGAAAAGGAAGGAGAACTTGCAAATTTCAATATTTCTGTGGCAATAACTGATCGCTTTATGGAAGCTCTCCTGAAAGGGGAGGAGTTTGAACTTATTAACCCGAGAAACGGAAAGGCTGTCAGGAAAGTCAATCCCCGTGAGATATGGGACAAACTGGTCTATGGTGCCTGGAGGAATGGTGAGCCGGGGGTCATCTTCCTCGATACCATCAACAAGCACAATCCGACACCGGGTGTAGGAGAGATAGAAAGTACGAATCCATGCGGAGAACAACCTCTCCTGCCCTATGAATCCTGCAACCTCGGAAGCATAAATCTCGCAAAATTTGTTAAAGGTAAACCCCTGTTCCTTGAACTTAAAAGGGTCGCAACCTACGAGGAGGCAAGGGAGAGGATAGACTGGGACGGTCTTAGAGAAACGGTAAGAGATGCGATTCACTTTCTTGACAATGTAATCGACGCCAACAACTTCCCGTTTGAAGAGATCGCCGAGATGACGCGTGGCAACAGGAAGATTGGACTCGGAATTATGGGATTTGCAGATATGCTGTACCAGCTTGCTATTCCGTACAGCAGTGAGGACGCCCTTAAAATTGCCGAAGATGTGATGAAATTTATCCAGGATGTGGCAGTTGAGAAGTCCGTTGAATTAGGTGAAAAGAAGGGCTCCTTCCCCAACATTGATAAAAGTATCTTTAAACCTCCAAGAAGAAATGCTACTGTAACGACAATTGCTCCTACAGGCACGATCTCCATGATTTCGGACACATCATCCGGAATAGAGCCTGTTTTTACTCTTGTCTATATCAAACATGTCCTCGACGGTGAGGATCTTCTCTATGCCAACAAATACTTTGAACTTGCTGCAAAGGAGCTGGGCTTCTATTCCAAGGAATTGATGGAAAAACTCTCAAGTGAGAGGTCCATTAAGGGATACACTGAGATTCCAGAGTTCATCAGACAGATTTTTGACACCACCTTTGATGTTACTCCCGAACAGCATGTGCGGATCCAGGCTGCTTTTCAGAAGTATGTTGACAACGCTGTTTCAAAGACGATTAATTTGCCGAACTCTGCAACTGTTGAGGATGTTGAGAGAGTATACAGAATGGCTTATGACCTTGGTCTTAAGGGACTGACAGTTTACCGTGACGGATCGAGACAGGAGCAGGTCATAAAAGTGGCTAAAGAGGAGAAGAGGAGAGCACCTGGATCGCTCGTTCCAAGGCCCCGCCCCATTGCCGTAACAGGAAAGACCTACAAAATGGTAACGGACATGGGGAGCCTTTATGTTACGGTCAATGAAGATGGTTATGGGCCCTTTGAAGTCTTTGTTCATCTTGGAAAATCCGGATCCGCATCTATGGCGTTTACTGAAGCCATTGGCAGACTGATCTCTTTGTGTCTCAGAACTGGTGTTTCGCCCAAAGCTGTGATAAAGCAGTTGAAAGGCATAAAGAGTTCCACGCCTGTTCGGCAGGAGAACGGAGATGTCGTCTTCTCTGTTCCTGACGCCATTGCAAAGGTACTTGAAAAGTACCTTGCAGGTGGAGAGCAGCTTGAGCTTTTGTCAGGGACAAAGCCGCTTGCCCAGATGGGATTCAAACTTTCATTTGGCAAGGAGGAAAAAGAGGAGGAGCACCATCACGAGGCTGAGATCTGTCCTGAGTGTGGTGGTGTCCTGATTTATCAGGAAGGATGCTATGTCTGCCGCGACTGCGGCTATTCCAAGTGCGAGTAAAAATTGATGCTTAAGGAGGGGGTGAAATTAATGGTTGTGGGGGTGGTTGTTTCCCTTACTCATTGGTTGATTTATAATACACTTGTTCTATGAGATGGATCAGGCGAGAAGAGAAATCAAGTGCTGAGGAATTAAGTCAATTACTCTCAATTCCGCGTCCCATTGCAAAGGTCCTTTCCAATCGAGGATTCTCTCTTGAAGAGGCGAGAATTTTTCTTGAACCCAGAATTGAGGACCTCTACTCTCCATTTCTGCTCGACGGTGTCGAGAGAGCAGCAGAAAGGGTAAAAAGGGCGATAGAGAATGGCGAGACCATCCTGATCCACGGGGATTACGATGTTGATGGTGTTACCTCCCTTGCCCTCCTTTACAGAAATTTGAAAAAACTGGGCGCAGATCAGGTAATTCCCTACATTCCAAGTAGATTTGACGAGGGATATGGCCTGTCAGAGAAGGGTATTGAAATTGCGAGAGAGAAGGGAGCCAGTCTCATAATTACTGTTGACTGCGGTGTTACGGCTGTTCACGAAGCAAAACTTGCAAAAGAAAAAGGAATTGATCTCATCATAACAGATCACCACGAGCCCGGTCCTGAAATACCTGACGCATATGCAGTTATAAATCCAAAGCTCGGTAATTATCCTTTCCCTGATCTCGCCGGCGTTGGGGTTACCTTCAAGTTTTTAATGGGTCTTTACACTGTCATGGGACAGAAGACGAACCCCCTTTACTGGGATCTTGATCTTGTAACACTGGGAACCGTGGCGGATCTCGTTCCCCTTATTGATGAAAACAGAATACTCGTGAAATTTGGATTGATAACATTAAACAAAAGTGTAAAAGCGGGAATAAACGCCCTCAAAAAAGTTGCCCGCCTGAACGGAGAGATCAGGACCTGGCACATTTCCTTCATAATTGCTCCAAGGCTTAATGCCGCAGGCAGACTTTCCCATGCCCAGAAGGCGTACAAGCTGCTCGTTACCACCGATGGAAAAGAGGCAGCTGAACTCGCAAGGGAACTTAATGAGGAAAACAGGAGGAGGCAGCAGATCGAGAGTAAGATATATCAGGAGGCGAGAAAGCTCGTTGAGGACCTTAACATGCTTGATGACTGGGTGCTCGTCCTCGGGAGTCCACACTGGCACGAGGGAGTTATTGGAATCGTTGCATCAAAGCTCGTTGAAGATTTTTATCGCCCGACTCTCATGATCAGCGTCAGTGGAGATGTGGCAAAGGGATCTGGTAGAAGCATCCCATCATTCCATCTTTTTGACGCCATGAGACAGGTTGAGGATCTGTTCCGCGCTTTTGGCGGGCACAAGTACGCCGCGGGTTTCAAGATTGATACAAACAATATTGAAACGCTGCGAAGAAGGATCAATGAAGTTGCAAGGTCCATGATCACCAGAGAAGACCTGGTCCCGGAAGTGCATATAGATTCAGAAGTTGAAATTTCGGAGCTCAACGAGGAATTCTTTGAGGCTTACGAAAAACTTATGCCTTTTGGACAGGGGAATCCCAGGCCAGTTTTCTGTATAAAGGATGCCGAGATTGTTGGAGAGCCGAGAGTCGTCGGTGAGAATCACTTAAAATTTGCAATAAGGAAAAACAATGCCCACATTTTCGCCTTTGCCCCCAAAAAGGCAGATCTTTTGAAAAAAGTCCGTCCTCTGTCCCGTGTCAATGTTGTATTCACGCTAACAAGGGACGAGTGGGCAAGAAACCAAAAGTATGAGCTTCGGGTCATTGACCTGAAGTTTGAAGGAGGAGACGATGAATAAACTCATGGAACGAGTGTTTGAACTCAAAGATGAGATCATTTCATTAAGAAGGCGAATCCACGAGAATCCTGAACTCTCTTTTGAGGAAAAGGAAACCACCGAACTTATCGTTTCTTATCTGAAAGACAGTGGCATTGAGGTTTCTCGACCTACTCCGACTGGAGCCGTGGGAATAATCAAAGGGAAGGGAAAGGGTAGGGTAATTGCCCTTCGAGCAGACATTGATGCACTTCCGATAAAAGAGGAAACAGGCTTACCTTACGCTTCAAAGCGTGATGGTGTTATGCATGCCTGTGGACATGACGCGCACACTGCCATGCTCCTCGTGGCAGCAAGGGTTCTTCAGGAGAACAGGGATCTTTTGAACGGCACAGTGAAACTGTTATTCCAGCCAGCCGAGGAAAAGGCTGCGGGAGCCATACAGCTGATCCAGGCAGGTGCACTCGACAACCCGGTGCCAGATGCCATTATGGGAATACATGTCTGGCCTTACAGCGAAGCGGGCACCATTGGCTTTACGCGTGGACCTGCTATGGCGTCATCTGACTTCTTTTCCGTTAAGATCACAGGTAAAGGTGGCCATGGTGCGTACCCCCACAATACAGTTGATCCGGTAAATGCACTCGTCCATACTGTTTCCGCATTAAATTCAATAGTGGGCAGGGTTGTAAATCCCCTTGATTCTGTGGTTCTGAGTGTAACAACCATTCATGCAGGTACTGCTGGTAACATTATTCCTGAAGAGGCAACATTTGGCGGTACTGTCAGAGCCCTGAACGAGGATGCGAGAAAAAAAGTGGAGACTCTCTTTAAAGACATTGCAAGAAAGGTTCCCGAAAGTTTTGGTGCAAGCGCAGAAATTGATTACAAAAATACCACGCGGGTAGTTTACAACTCGCCGGAATTCATTGATTTTGTCATTACTGCCATGGATAGGGCAGGAGTGTTCAAAAAGAGGGAGGAACTTCCACCGACCCTTGGATCAGAGGACTTTTCTTTTTATCTTGAGAAGGTGCCGTATGGTGCTTTTATCAGGCTCGGTGTCAAAAATGAGTCCATTGGAGCCGTTTATGGCTTACATTCACCTAAATTCATGATAGACGAGGAAGCACTTCCTTACGGCACTGCCCTCCATGTGGCAGTGGCGTACGAATTTTTAAAAGGAGAGTGATTGTCATGAAATATGTTTTCCTGAACGGCAGCTTTTTGCCAAAAGAGGAAGCAAAGATAAGTGTTGAAGATCGCGGATTCCTCTTTGGTGATGGAATCTATGAAGTTATTCGGGCTTACAATGGCAAACTCTTCCGTCTCGATGATCATATTGAAAGGTTGTTCCATTCAGCTGAAGCCATCAGGTTACCCCAAATTTACACAGCTGATGAGATCAAGGAAAATGTCAAAAAATTGCTCGACATGTCCGATGAAAAAGATGTGGAGGTTTACATTGAGTGGACCCGTGGAGTAGCTCCAAGGGAGCACGCCTTCCCCGAGAAGTCCACACCTACATTTTTGATCATGCTGTTAAAGCCACATTCTTCACCTCCGGAACGCTATCGCACCGGGGCAAAGGTCGTTTCATTCCCTGAGATCAGATGGAAATATCCGTACATAAAAACTGTAAACCTGCTACCCAATGTGCTTGCCAAACAGCACGCAAAAGAGCAGGGAGCATTTGAGGCTATATTCGTTCATCAGGACTCGAAAATAGTAACTGAAGGGTCGTCCTCCAACATCCTCATGGTCAAAGACGGTAAGGTGTACTGTCACGAAACCGACGAGTCCATCCTATTTGGAATAACCCTGAAGGTGGTCATGGAAATCTGCGAAAAGCTCGGGATTGATTACATTGGTAAAAAGTTTACATACGACGAGATGATCAGAGCGGACGAAGTTTTCCTCTCAGGCACAGGTGCAGAAATCATGCCGGTCGTAAAAGTTGACGACCACACAATATCCGACGGAAAACCCGGTGAATTAACAAAGAAAATCCTTGCCGAATTTTTAAAGATGACATGGCGGGGAGATAAAATTTCAGAATACATGGAGTAGAGACATGCCGGCAAAAATAATTGACGGAAAGGCAATATCAAAGAAGGTCAAGGAAGAGCTAAAAGAGGAAGTTCAGAAGTTGAGATCGATGGGAATTGTCCCAAGGTTAACTGTTATTCTGGTGGGAGACGACCCGGCATCCAAAGTGTATGTGAGGAATAAAGAAAAGAGTGCAGCGCAGGTGGGCATTGAATCAGAGACTATTAAGTTGCCTGAAAACACACCTGAAAATGAGCTACTCGACCTTATTAAAAGGCTGAATGAAAATCCTGATGTTGACGGGATTCTCGTCCAGTTGCCCCTCCCTTCACACATTTCAAAGGACAAGGTGATCGAGACCATATCCCCTGAAAAGGATGCAGATGGTTTTCACCCTTACAACCTCGGAAGACTACTCGCCGGAATTCCCTCGGTTATCCCCTGTACACCAAACGGGATTATGAGGATGATTGATGAAATCGGCTACGATCTTAAGGGAAAGAACGCAGTGGTCATAGGCAGAAGTGTCATTGTAGGAAAGCCAGTGGCTCAACTTCTCCTGTCGAGACATGCAACTGTTACAACATGTCATTCCAGAACAGCAGACCTTAAATTCTTTACCAGGAATGCAGATGTACTGGTGGTTGCAGTCGGGAGAGCTGAGATGATCGATGGTTCAATGATAAAAGAGGGTGCTGTGGTTATTGATGTGGGAATAAATCGTCGGGAAGACGGAAAACTCGTCGGAGATGTGCATTTTGACAGTGCAAAGGATGTGGCGTCGTGGATAACGCCTGTACCCGGTGGAGTTGGTCCGATGACAGTTGCGATGTTGATGTACAATACGGTTTACCTTTCGAAACTCCATCACGGCGTTGAAGATTGAATTTGTAACAGGTGAGACATTTGGAACGAGATCAATGGCGACGGTCATCCGTAAGGATGACCGTCGCCTTTTCATTGATCCCGGTGTGGCTCTCGCTCCTTGGCGATCCGGCTTAAGACCTCACCCAATTGAACTTGAAACCAGAGAAAAACACTGGAAAAAAATCAAGGAAATCCTCAAAGGTTCCGAATTTGTCGTCATTACCCATTACCACTTTGATCACTTCAACATCAAGGAACCAGAAGTTTTCCGGGATAAAACTGTTTTCCTGAAGGACCCTGACGAAAACATCAACTGGAGTCAGCACAAAAGAGCCTATGTGCTGATCAAATCCATTAAAGACATTGCCAGAAACATAGTTTACTCCGATGGAAAAGAATTTGACCTTGGATGGGTCAGGCTGAAATTTTCAAATCCTGTCTTTCACGGTGCAACCAACAGGCTCGGTTATGTTACCGAAGTGTTTGTCGAGAATCACGAAGGAAACTTCCTCTTTACCTCTGATGTGCAGGGGCCCATTCATGAGGATCAGACTGAATTTGTCCTGAAAAATGAGCCAGAGATCGTTTATGTCGATGGTCCCATGGTTTACCTTCTCGGTAACGCTTATGAAGAGGATCACCTGAGAATGGCAATCAGGAATCTAAAGAGGATTCTCGAGATCGATAGGCTCAGGGTCCTTGTAATTGACCACCATTTAACAAGGGATTTGAACTGGAGAACATATATAGAAGAGGTGTTTGAACACGCGGACAGGCTGGGCAAAAAGGTCGTTACAGCCGCAGAATACATGGGAAAAGAAAATACTTACTACGAAGCCCGTAGAAAGGAGCTTTACAAACAGTTTCCCGTTGAAAAGTAATCTTTAAAGCAGGAATCAGAAGCTCAATCCATAAGACTTTTTACATAGAGTCTGTAAGTTTTGTACTTCTTTCCGCCCATGAATTCGGTTGCCCTGATTATCAGATAGTTGTCTTCAAGTAGCCAGGAAACCTCACAGTATTTCCATTTCCTGATTTTCAAGCCGTCCTCAAGGAATCTATAGTACATAAGTGAGTCAGCACCTCTTTTTCTGTAGCCTTTTTTGATCCCGAGGGCTATGAGTCTCAGGCCATCAATTTTGTTAAATCCGAAATAGAGCTTCAAAAATCCAAACGGGAAGAGTTTGCCATTGACCTTTTTCAGAATCTGATTGATGTCCGGAATGAGGAGGCCAAATGCGGCGGGATCCCCCTTGTATTCAACGATTTTTGTGAGTTCCGGAATGGCAATCTGTTTCAGCGTCAGTGCAAGGTGCTCAAACTCTTTGTCCGTCATGGGGACAAAGCCCCAATTTTTTTCCCATGCGTTGTTGTAGATGTCTCTCAGTTTGGGAATTTCCTCGTCCACCTTTTTGAAGTTGACATTACGGATTGTGAAGCCGTCGCGCATCGCCCTTTCTGCAAGGGGTTTGAGTCTTCTCTTCAATCTATCCGTGAAGGAAATAAATTTCTCGTCCACTGTAATGATGTACGCAAGCAGGTCTTTTGCCTTACGAAAGCCATACTTTTCAATGTGTTCCGCATAAAAAGGCGGGTTGTACGGCATCATAACAACAGGTGGTGAATCAAATCCTTCAATCAGCAGGCCGGCAACGCTATTGGTTGAGAAGGACAGGGGACCAAGAATCTGTTCCATTCCCCTTTCCTTGAGCCATCTTGAGGCAGTGTCAAAAAGGGCTTTTGAGACGGCATAGTCGTTGATCGTCTCGAAGAAGCCGAACTGGCCAGTTTTCTCGTCGTGAAACTCATTGTAGTTGTGATCAATGTGTGCTGTTATTCTACCAACAGGTTTTCCGTCCTTGTACGCAACGAACAGCTGGACATCCGAGTGCTCGTAGAAAGGATTTTTTTCCGGATTGAAATTCTTTTTCTCCTCAACGATCAGAGGGGGTACCCAGTATGGATCATTTTCGTAGAGTTTGAACGGCAGTTTTATGAAGGTCATCAAATCCTTTTTTGTTTTTACAGGTTTTACTTCAATAGACATATCAAAGCCTCCCATTAAAAATTATTGGAATAATTTCGCTAAGTTTCCGGACTTTAAAGTCAGCAAGCTCGTGGTTCTGGGGTCCCACGAGTATTACTTTCATCCCCACACCCTTGGCTCCCAGGACATCGTGTCTCGGGGAGTTACCTATGTATATTGAATCCTCTGCACTGACTCCGGCTTTCTCGAATGCTGTATGGAATATCAGGGGGTTGGGCTTGCCAACACCCACAGATTCTGATGTGGTTATGGAGTCAAAAAATCTGTAAAGATCGTATTTCTCCAGAATTCCGTGGATGAGATAGTCCACTATGTCAGAGATGACTCCTACATGACCATCAAACTCATTTCTTATTTTTTCGAGCGTGGGAATTGCATCGGGGAAGGGCTCCATATACTCAATGTGATAGTCATAATATACCTTCACAAACTCCTCTTTTTCAGTCTCTTGTACCTTTATACCAAATTTCAGAAGGAGTTTTTCAAAGGAAGCTTTCAGTAAATCAGGCACAGGGGGCCATTTTTTATGGGCAGACTCCATTGCATGTAGCAGGTCTTCTGTAATTAATCTGTCAATCTCATGATGGTCGAGTGGAATTTTGTATCTGTTCTTCAGGTAGCTGGCTATGTGATAATGAGCCAGCTGGTCTGATTCCTCAGTGACAATTGTTCCTCCGAAGTCAAAAAAGATTGCCTTCATTTCACAACTGAAAACATCGATTTCACTGCTGAAAAACCTGTTTTTAGAAGTATGATGTAGGTTCCCGGACTTATGTTATCGGGTAATCTGACCTGAAATTCGTTCATGCCGATACCGGAACACCCTGCTGACTGTTTTGTGATCAACATACCGTCAAGAGTATAGATGCGAATTACAGTTTTTCCCGTGTGAAATGATAAAAACTTAATGTGAAGGTTTCTCGAGCCTCTTACGGGGTTGGGATAGACAGAAAGAATTCTGTCACGGTCGCCTGGCGGTGTTTTTTCTAATGGTTCCATATTTATGAGACTCAGTGCGTCAAAGATTCCGTATCCCGAGAGATTGTTTGAGTCAGGGAGTCCTTCTAACTGTCTTGCGGTTTCTTTCGCATATCGGATGATTTTGAAGGCGTCCCATGAAGGGTGTGCCTCAAGCACGGCACCAATTCCCCCGGCAACGA
The DNA here is from genome assembly GCA_964571845.1 of uncultured bacterium. Lineage (GTDB taxonomy): Bacteria > Hydrothermota > Hydrothermia > B15-G9 > WFZT01 > WFZT01. The sequence continues at coordinate 25,438 of CAZNDM010000075.1, forward strand.
TCGCTGCAGATATGGATGTACCTCCTATGATGTAAACCGTGCCATCCGTATCTGGCCAGCTGATCCTGTAAGGTGCAACGATGTCGGGTTTTATCCGACCATCAGCAGTTGGGCCAAAACCACAGTTTTTCTCAACCGAATCCGGAGATGCAATTCCACCGATGGAAAGGATTTCAGAGGCATCAGCCGGTGCCGTCAGACTCGTATCTCCCACTTCTGGATCCGGGAGAAAGGCATGTGAGACATTACCCATGGATGCGATAACGACCAGATTGTGCTCTGCTGCCTGACTTGCTGCTCTTGAGCTGTGGGCAAATTGGCCATTCATAAGGGAATCTCCGTACCAATCTCTGCGGTTGAAGTATCTGTAGCCAAGGGAGCTCGAAAGTATCCTTGCCCCGTGCCTGATTGACCATTCCATTGCCTCTACCCAGAAGTCTTCTTCAATAACATTTTCAAAATTCAATCCGCTCGTAAACACCTTTTCCGTCTTGGCAATGATATAGTCTGCACCAGGAGCCCCACCCACAATGGAACCCTCAAGGAATCCGCCAATAATGCTCAACATTTTGGTCCCATGACTCGTTGGATCTTCGGGATCAGGAGATATGTCTTCATCTCCCCTTTTGCGAAAAACTACGAAATCGCCGAATCCGGAGACAAAGTCAATAAACTCAGAATCAACAACTTCTCCGGGATATCCGATGAGTCTTTCGTCAGCAATAAAAATTGTATTTCCGTCGTCAAAAGTGCTGTAAACAAATGGAGACTCACATACTTCTGTAGAGTCAACCACAAGACGGCTCGAGATTGTGAATGCAAGCACCCTGTCGCCCCTGACAACGGTCAGCCGAATCGAATCAGTGCCCGTTTTCGCAAGTGAGGGTAGGATGCCACTCAGCGTCTGAATGGGGATAGTGGTACCGGTCGAATCAATGGCAAAGAGGTGTGTAGAATCACCAACAGCACCGGCAACATAAAGCCAGTTATTTGAAGTCATTCCTGTTAAGCCTCCGGGAGCACCACGGGCACTGATAAGGACATTTTCACTACTGAATGTTTGTCCGCCATCGGACGAATATCTCCTTACTATCCCACGAGTGGTGTCAATCCAGAAGACACTGATTAAGGTATCTGAGGCAAGAGTTAAAGGGCTAAAACCACGAGGTGAAAGCTCTATTGGAGTTGAAATTGATGGTGGCCACTGAGTGAGATCAACAACTTCGAATTTTACTTTAAATTCGGTGTTAAACTCCTGCCAGGAGACAAAGAGCGAGTCGTTTCTAATGTCAACTGAAGGAAAATTCTTTAATGTTCCGTAACCTGCCACTGTTATCGTATCCCATCCGGAGATTACCCCGTTGGAAAGATACCCAACGGTCATGCCCAGACTCCATTTCCCGTAGAGATACGAATTTGTGAGACTTTCTGCAGGTGTCTGAGAATACACGACAATAAGCCTGCTACTATCTCCTGAAACAGAAAAACTATTGATGTATCGTATTGGTCCGTGATTTACAAAGGGAACATCAAAAACCTGCGAGTTGTGATAGAGTTTTAAGTGGTCACCAGAATTAAAATCGTGTGTTGCGACAACGCCGTCTCTCCTGAAGATGTGTCTCACTGCAGGATGGGAGGAATCAACCCCGACATCAAGCAATGATATTCTCACACCGCTTCCGACAAATCCCATTTTGTGAACTTCCGGGATTTTCACAATGTCAAGGGAACTTTTAGCATCACCGTAATCAAAGTCCTTTACCCTGTAAATCTCGTCTCTCCTGAGCATGGCTCTGAGTGACGGCACAAATTCAACACTTCTGGCGTAAGGGAGAACAGCCCTGATTGCTCTGGGAGGTGCAAAATAAGAGGATGAATTGAGCAGGTGTGATCGCGTCCTCATTCTTCCTCCGTAAAGGTGAACTAAAAAATTCTGATAAATAACATTGTCCCTCTGCCAGTCCACCCAGACCTTTCTTGCTGACCTCTCAGATGTGATCCAATCACTGACCTGTGGTGATAGGATGGAAAAAAGTAAAAGAGCAGTTACGACCATCAGGTCCTCCTAAAATTCGGAAAGTTTATTGAGGTGTTCTTCCGCGTCTTTGTTTGAAGGCTGTCTGTCTATGACTTTTTTGAAGTATTCCTGAGCCTTATCCCTGTCATTTATTATCTCGTATAAAATGCCAAGGTTGTACATTGCGTCAACATTTTCGGGGTCAATCTCAAGAACCCGCTTCAATAACTCTTCTGCCTTCTCGTAATTCTGAGAAACGATGTAAAATTTGGCTTCTTCTATGAGGTCCCGAACATTAAATTCTTTATTCATTCTCTTTGAACCTCTCTATGTTTTTGGTGGCACCAAGGACGACAAGGATATCTCCCTTCATAATCTCTTCCGCAGGGTCAGGGGCTACGATGATCTTCTCTTGATAGGTTATCTTACCGTCCTGCGACATTCTTGGGACATTCCTCTTGATTGCGATGATATAGATTCCATATTTTGATCTTACCCCGGATTCGCGGATACTTTTCCCTTCAAGAGATTTGGGAGCAACTATTTCCACTATGGCATACTCATTTGAGAGTTCAATGATGTCAAAGATTTTGGGTGAGACGAGAAACTCTGCCACTTTTTGCCCCATTTCCCTTTCTGGAAATACAACTTTGTCTGCCCCGATCTTTTTAAGTATCTTTGCGTGAATTTCTGAACCTGCTTTGGAAAGTACCTTTTTGGCACCAAGCTCCTTCAGGAGCAGTGTCGTAAGGATCGAGGATTCAATATCACTACTGATAGCTACGATGATCCAATCAAAGTCCTGAACACCGATTGTTTTGAGTGCCTTCTCATTTGTAGAATCCATAATCAGTGCCTGGGAGACCTGCTCTTCAATTTCTGTTACTTTTGCCTCGTTTTTGTCAATGGCAAGAACCTCCTGCTCAGCCCCAGCCAGAGCGAGGGCAACTGATCTTCCGAATCTTCCAAGACCTATGACGCAAAATTGTTTTGCTTCCATTTTCTCATCCTACAATGTATTTCCCTTCCACATGTCTCACAGGCTCAGGCTTTATCTCTGAAATTAATGCGACCAATGATAGAACCCCCACTTTCCCGATTAACATGAGTGTAATAATAATCCATTTGCCTAAAATTGAAAAGTCAGCAGCCAGGGAAACATTTGAATGAATCTTCGAGCCGAGAGACAGTCCCACTGTACCAAATGCTGAGGCAATTTCAAAAAGATAGGGGAGAAAACCGTTTTTCTGGATCCCGTTAAGCTCCGTGATCGAGAGGAGAAAGCCTGCTGAAAGTACAACGAGTGTTGTAATGATCAAAATGGTTACAGCTCTTTTTAACGACTCATCCGGGATTCTGTATCCGTGAAAAACAGGCTCCTTACGGTGAAAGTAAGCCCGTATCCAGGCAATATAAGCGTAGAATGTCGTCGTTTTTATCCCACCCGCTGTTCCACCCGGTGAGCCTCCAATAATCATTAGAACCATCAGAAGAAACAGGGAGGCAGGATGAAACAGGTTAAGGTCGATCGTGTTAAAACCCGCCGTTCTCGGAGTTATCGCCTGAAAAAGTGCAGAAAAAAATCGTTCGATCCAGTTGTAGCCACCAAATCCGTATATGGATTCGTATATCAGGAAAAACACCGTTGCAACTGAAATCAAAACACCGGAAATGGAAAGTGCAGCCTTTGTGTGCAGTGAAAGCTTTTTTCTGGTTTTTAAGACAAACCGTTCGTAGAGTTCCATTATCACAAAGAATCCAATTCCGCCGATAAAGATAAGAGTCATCACGGTGAAGTTCACTATCAGGTTACCCCTGAAAGAGACGAGACTGTCTGAAAATGTGGCAAATCCCGCATTGCAGAAAGCAGATACGCTGATGAAAATTGAATGCAACACCGCCCTCAGAGGATCTATGCCGTGAATGAAAAAACCAAAAAAGAGAAGGACCGCCCCTATTCCTTCGAGGACAAAGGTTATTTTCAAAACATTAACTGCAAATTTCCATAGATTTCCCGGCGTAAGTGCTGGAAAGCTCTCAGCAGCGATCAACCTTAACTTCAAACTTCCTCGCTTTCCAAGTGCAAAGATAAATACAGTTGCAAATGTCATGTAGCCAAGTCCACCTATCTGTATTAGCAGAAGAAGTACGAGCTTACCGAACAGCGTAAAAAAAACTGGAGTGTCTTTAACGATCAGACCTGTAACACAAACAGCGGATGTCGATGTGAAAATGGCATCCGTGATGCTCAGGGGACCCCGTCTTGAGAAAGGCAGGAGAAGGAGGATTGCCCCAAGAACTATTATGAAAAAATAACCCATTATCAATATTTTAACAGGTGTAAGCTTTTTCATAAAATCTCAGGACTCTCTATCTGATTTTAAACTTCGTTCCCGCCGGTGTGTCCTCCAGTATAACACCGAGATTTTTAAGCTGATCCCTTATCCAGTCTGCCACATCAAATTTTTTCTCCTGTCTCATTTTCTGCCTCACCTCAATGATGATGTTTATCAGATCCTCCTCCAGTCCAATTTTTTTCTTCTCCACTTTTTTAAAGCCGAGAACATTGAGGATGATTTTCAGAACCCTGCCAGCCTCAGACGCCTTATCTGGATCCGATTCTATCAGCTGGTTTCCATGTCTAATGAGGTCAAATATCACAGCAACAGCGCGGGGTGTATTAAAGTCCTCATCCATTGCCTCCTCAAATTTTTTCAGATACTCACCAAAATGCTCGAAATCCGTTTCTCTACCGCTTTGTTCGGGCAGGTTCAGGAGAAAGTTTTCTATCCTTTCCCATGCCTTTTTCGATTCTTCAAGCCTCTCTGCAGAAAAATCGATGGGACTTCGATAATGGGTCTGGAGGAAATAGAGCCTGACTGGATTGGCTCCATACTGATTTAACACCTCCTCGGCTGTGAAGAACAGTCCCTTACTCTTCGACATCTTTTCTCCCTTTATGTTAACAAATCCACCGTGCAGCCAGTACTTCACATACTCGGTATCTCTAATAGCCTCTGACTGTGCAATTTCGTTTTCATGATGGGGAAAGATAAGATCCTGAGCGCCCCCGTGTATGTCAAATGGCTGGCCAAGAAAGTGAGTTGACATCACGGAACACTCGATGTGCCATCCAGGCCTGCCCTTGCCCCAGGGAGACCACCAGTATGGCTCACCTTCTTTCCATGCCTTCCAGACAGCAAAGTCCATTGGAAACTTCTTGTTTGGCGAGGGCTCAACCCTTGCTCCCTCCATCAGGTCTTCAAGCTTTTTACCGGAGAGTTTTCCGTAATCAGGCTTCTTTCTCACATCAAACCACACATCTCCGCCAGCTACATAGGCGTATCCTTTGTTTACGAGGATTTCCACTGATTCGATAATTTCCTGAATAAACTGGGTAGCACGGGGATAATAATCGGCTCGCATTATGTTGATCTCATCGGTAACTCTGAAAAATTCCTCGATGTAAGTCTCTCCGATTTTTCGCCAGTCAATCCCGAGGTCGTGTGACTTTTTAATAATCTTATCGTCAATGTCCGTGAAATTTGTAACATAAGTCACTTCGTAGCCCTTGTACAGGAGATACCTCCGCACGATGTCTCCTGTGGTGAAAGTTCTCAGGTGTCCGAGATGAGGTCTATCCTGAACAGTCATTCCGCACATATAAAAGCCGACCTTGTTGTCTCTTACAGGCACAAATTCGTCCAGTCTTTTAGTAAGTGTGTTGTAGATCTTCATTTTGACACCTCAAAATCCGTGGTCTTTTTCAGCGTTTTTCTTCCCCTTCAAAATCTCCTCAATTTCGTTTAACTGCTGATAAACAGTTGTGGAATGTCCATCTATTTTCTCGTTGATCTCCTTCAAAAGTTTCAGAAGCTCTGACTTTTCTGAGTCGTGGACCTGTGCTTTAAGCTTCATCACCTGCTTTTTTAACGAACTTATGGAAATGTAGTTTACGAACATGATGAGAAGCATCCAGATGAGGGAAACAAGAAATATGACCAGTAAAAGGGGAACTTCATATTCGCCAAAGACAAGATTCACAGGGAAATTACCTCTTGCATAATCCGAATTTACGGCGAGGAAAATTACAGCCACTACGAAATAAATTGCAGTAAGAATTCCTTGAATTCTCATAACAGGACCTCCTTAATTTTGGCAATATTTTGCACTTTCACATAGCAAACTTTCAATTAGATCAAACCTTAAAAATGGAAAAACACCCTCAAAAGATGTCGTCCGGGAGCTCTTCTTCCCCTGGTGTCTCATCGTAAATCGTGTCTTCGAATGGAATATAATTTTCAAATCGCAACTGTTCCTTTATGAAGACGAGTTTGATCGTCCCGATAGGACCGTTTCTCTGCTTGCCAATGATGATTTCAGCGATCCTTTTCTCTTCTTCAGAAACTTCTTCCTGTTTTTTCGATAATTCCGGTCTATAGATAAAGAGTACCAGATCAGCGTCCTGCTCAATGGCGCCCGATTCACGGAGGTCAGAGAGCTGTGGCCTTTTGTCGTGTCTCTGCTCAACAGCCCTTGAGAGCTGCGAGAGAGCGAGAACAGTTATGTCGAGCTCTTTTGCAAGTGCCTTCAGTGATCTCGATATAGCCGATATCTCCTGCTGCCTGTTGTCCACATCCTTTGGACCCTGAATGAGCTGAAGGTAGTCAACGACGATAAGTTTAACACCGGCTTCTTTAACGATTCTTCTTGCCTTTGCCTTCAATTCGAGGATCGGAATCGCTGCCGTGTCATCGATGTATATCGGTGCCCTTGATAAGCGGTTGGCCGCTTCTGTAAGCTTTTTTGCGTCATCCTTGTCGATGTATCCGCGTCTGATCTTCTGGGCGTCAACCCTTCCCTGCATACATAATAGCCTGAAGGCAAGCTGCTCCTTGGTCATTTCAAGACTAAAAATAGCTGTCGGAATTTTTTTCTCAATTGAAAGATACCTCATTATGTTCAGAGCAAAAGTGGTCTTACCAACCGACGGTCTCGATGCGAGAATCACAAGATCACCGGGCTGGAATCCCGTTGTCAGGGCATCAAGGTCCTTGAAACCGGATGGTAAACCAAGAACGACCCCCTCACCAGATCGCATGGTTCTTTCAATTTCCTCAAAAACACTCATTATGAGGTCACTGCTCTTCACCCATCCTGACTGAACCCTTCGTGTCCCTATCTCAAGGATCTTGTGCTCGGCAAAGTCCAGCAGATCGTCAGCTGACTGACTCTCTGAATACGCCTGCATGAGGATTGAATTGGCGACCTGAATGACCTTTCTATAAATAGACTTCTCAAGTACAATGTTGGCGTGTTCAGTTACGAGCTCGGGAGTGATGACCGCTTCAACAAGAGTGCTCAGATACTCGGCGCCACCGATCTCACCGAGTTTTTTCTCCTTTTCCAGTTTATCTTTAACTGAGAGGATGTCAACTGAGGACTTTTCTTCAAAGAGTTCCACGATTGCCCTGAAGATAATTCTGTGTGCTTTGATGTAAAAATCTTCTTCACGGAGAATTTCAATCGCCTTGAGTAGAGCAGTATCATCCAGCATCATTGAGCCGAGAACACTCATCTCGGCTTCAACCGAATGGGGAGCCCTTTTTTCAGTTATTATCCGTGCTTCCTCTGCCAAATCTACCTGAACCTCCTCGTTACGAGTACCAGTTTGTTTATCACCTTCGTCTCACCATGATAGGTGCTTCTCAACTGAATGATGTACATTCCTAATTTAACCCTGGTTCCGTAATCGTCAAGAGTGTCCCATGTGAGTATCAATGGACCCACATGTCTGCGAACCAGTGTCCTGATCTTTCTTCCTTCAAGATCATAAACCACCACTGTGTTTTCCGCATCTGAGGGACTCCTTACCTCAATTCTAAATACTGTTCCATCCTCTTTAACAACCACTGTTTTGTCCAGTATCAGCTGGATCACATCCTCAACTGTCCCCTGTAGTATCTCAACATCATTGCTGTCAACGGGCATCACCTGATACCCGGAGGTGTATGGCTCGTCCGGATCGTACTGGGATACGATTCCTCTGACTCTTACGACCTGTCCTCTCTTTATCCGCGTTACATCTATACCCGTAGCATCAACAATGCGAATGTCAATCGGGGTAAGACCGTTCAGAATCGTAAAGTTAAATCCACTTCCACCTCTATATGGTGAATTTGCGACAGTTCCGTTTACAATTACAGGGTGTCCTTCGAGTTCCTCCCCTATAGATTCTGATTCGTCGAGAGTGTCGGGAGCGGGCAGGTAATCGGTCATTTCACTGTAAACTCTCCTCAGACCGTCCGGGATGAAAGTGACCTGTGTAAGTCCGTTGTATTCGTTAACTACTCCGGTTACAACGACAAAGTCGCCGAGCTTTATAGGTGGCATGGAGCTATAGGAGAAGCATTCGACTCCACCGGAGCCGTCATAGATCCAGAAAGTCGTCTTACCTGAAGGACTGAAAATGTCAGAAGGACCGATGACCCATCCTCCAACTGTTACAGTATCTCCAAGGAGAGGAGAAGTGTAGGAGCTTCCCTGCACCGCTGAAATTGGTGTTACTATGTATAGATCAGGATAAACCATGATCCTGTTGAACCTGTTGCCCGACGAAGTTTTTACCATAAATTCGTAAACACCCTGTGAGTCCGGGACGATTACATTCAAAATTCTGAACCAGAAGCTCGATGTGTCCGTATAGATCGTTATAAACCTTGAATTTTCGTCAAAATCAATGGAATCCGGTTCGATGGAAATTTCGATATCTGCGTTGTCAAAACTCCATTCAATGCCCTGTGGAAAGACTATCCTGATATTACCGGGTATGTTTTCCGCAAGAAAGTTGAGTGTGTCCGTGTCTCCAGGAAAAGATATGGGTGGTATGAGATAGACTTCACCACTTCCATCACCCGTAAAAATGACATCCTGATGGGATCTCGGTACGAGCTGATAACCTTCAGTGTAAGGTGGTGTATTGTCGTGCTGGGAGAGCACCCCAATGACATCGAACTCCCCTGAGGGCACAGGCAGACCCCCAAGATCCGTATCCCTGTCTATAAAGAGGGTAAAACTCCCGGTTGAATCGTTCACAGTAATGGTCCCGTCAACCGGGAAATATGTGGCACTGGATGTAACACCATTTATCCTCAATAACATTCCCTCGTATCTTTCCCCGTGTTCTGAAAGATCTCTGCATGTGAGAACCTGTGGCTCCAACTCTTCACCCGGCTGGATGAGTGAGAAACTCACATTTTTGAGTTCTGCAAGTCCATAGTAAGAATCAACTGTTCCTGTACCCACGACGCTGTCTCCCCTGTTTAAAGTAACTCCCGGATTGTAAATTGCAATACCTCCTGATGTATCCTGAAGGAAATAAGTTAAGCCAAGTTCTCCGCCTGTTGTAACCTTTCCCGTGAATTGAATTGTTCTACCCTCAAGTATGGAAACGCCGTTGACATCGAGAACATGGACAAGTGCAAGTGGAATTGGCTGAGAGAAATCAGGTACCATGTACATCAAAGTGTCTGAGCTGACACTGGAGGAATCCTCCCTCCAGAATGTCAGGAAAAATCTTACAACTGTTCCAATCGGCTGATGCGGAATGGTGTAATAATAAGTTTGGTTTCTTACACTGTCGTGCCCGGCTGAAAACCAGTTTTCGCCTGTCGTGTAATAAATCGAGTCAGTAAGTATCGGGGAACTGGATGTAACTGTGACTATTACGGTTACATCCTGATCAGGATCTGGTAAAGTTGGCGAAAATATTATTGAAGAAAATCTTATGGGACATGCAACTTTTGAAACATCATTGGCATCTCTGGGCTCTATTTTGTAGTTTCCGTATGAGTAGTAAACAGGACCTGTTATGTTGTAACACGAATCAAGCTGTGGGTAAGCTCGATATCCGAGATCATCGATCATAACATCTCCGGTTCCATCGTTTACCAGCCATTCTCCATAAGAGTTGGGCAGGGCGACGCAAACAGCTCCCTGAACCGTAACGAGGACACCTTCCCACATCTCATTTGATACTTCACCGGTCGATAGTGTCTCCGGTTCAACCGGATAGCCATGACCGATAACCGAATCAAGTGAGGCTGAGTCTATTTCCGTGAGATTGTAATACTCTGCCACAACACCGGAAACAACGACAAAATCACCTCGATTGACATTTAACGCAGGATGCACCCAGATCCCACTCCAAGGACCTCCGAGGGTATCCTGAATAAAAATCCCGGCGCCATATACACCGGTTACGACGCCTCGAGTTCTTACTCTCTGCCCCACATAGGGTGATGTGGGCGATTGCCCCTGTATCTGCTGTATCGTCAGGTCAATCTGCGAAAACAATAAAAATACGGTAAAGATAAAATGCATTTTTAACCTCCGTTGCGGGTAAATTTTTTGACTGAATTATAAGCCACCAGAAGCAACGCCATCAATAAAGAAACACCGACCATCCAGTCCCCGTGCTCAGAATAAAAGGTTTTTCTGGTGATGAGGGGAACACTTCTCTCGATAATTCCCCTCTGAAACTGGGGTAATTTTGCGATGATTTTGCCATCAGGAGCAACGATTGCAGATATACCTGTTTTTGCAGCTCTCACAAGATACCTCTGATTTTCAATAGCCCTGAAGATTGCAAGATAAAAATGCTCCTTTGGACCAAGAGATCTACCAAACCATCCGTCATTTGTTATGTTTATCAGTAAATTTGCTCCGAGCTCAACCTCTTTCCTTGCAATCTCAGGGAATATTGACTCAAAACAGATGAGGATCCCTGCGCGAGCACACTTTATCTGCAAAGGTCTGAAATCTTCTCCCGGTGTGTAATCGCCCTGACCTACATTGATTTTTTTCAAAAACGGAATTTTGTCCTCAAACGGCAACCATTCACCAAATGGGACAAGGTGTGTTTTGTAAAATTTGTTCACAATAGCTCCCTCCGGTGAAATCAGCAGGGCAGCATTGTACATGAGATACTCTCTTTTTGAGATAATCTTATAATCCGCAGTGCCAAGAAGAATGAAAGATTTGTGTCTTTCAAGCACCTTTTTGACCACTTTCTGGGCATTTCTCGACAATCTATAGTAGCCTGGTAGAGATGACTCCGAAAATACTATCAGATCAGGTGTATCCTTAAGAGCTACATTCAAGTCTTCGTATGCAGCAAAAGTCTCTGCCCACTCCTCAGGGTTATCCTCATATCTGGGCAGTACATTGGGCTGAAAAATTGCAACTTTGATGCTTTTATCGGGTTTATATGTATTTTTCTTCAAAAGCCAGCCTGAAAGCTCAAAAGCCAGAAAAAGACTCAAGCCCACCACCGGATAGATCTTGCGGCTTGACCTGAAATACATTGCCAGAAGGACATTTATCAGAACAATCAAAAATGAGACCCCAAATGGGCCTGTAAACCTTGAAATTTGATAAAAAGAGAGGTTCCTTAAAAGACTCTCCCAGAGTGGATTCCAGGGAAATCCAAGATCCCCGATAGATCTGATGTATTCTATAATCACCCAGAAAGCAGGCACGATGAGTGGAAACTTCTCCATTCCATACCTGAAACTGACACCGATAATACCATAAAAAATACCAAGATAAATGAGCATTGCAATAAGGCCAAGAATCAGGAGTTTCTCAATTCCCGATGGTACCTCGAGATAGAGTATCCAGTAAACGTGGATAAGGTTGAAAACCACTCCACCTGCAAAAAAATACAAGAAGACTCTTTTATACGAATATTTTGAAATATTTGCGAGAACAGGAACAAAGGCAAAGAAGGCAAGAAATGGAACTGAAAAGGGTGGGAAGGATAGGATGTAAAGAACAAGGGATAGAATCCAGCTTATCATTTGTTCTGTGGGACCTCTTCCTCGACTTTTTTCGGCTTCTTTTTCGCCAGTTTGGAGAAAAAGATGGAAACCTCGAAAAGGATGATGAGAGGAACAGCAAGTATCAATTGCGTGATCATGTCAACGGAGGGAGTAATAATTGCTGCTACCACGAAAATTCCCACAATCACATATTTTCTCTGCCTCGAGAGTTTATAGGGATCAATAACACCTATCTGAGACAGGAATACTATGACAACCGGAAACTCAAAGAGAATTCCAAAGCTGAAAAGTAGGAGGAGTGCAAAGTTAAAGTAACTTTTGGCATTGAAGAGACCCTGCATGTATTTACCACCAAACTGAATGAGGACCTTTACTCCGAGTGGCAACGCAATAAAAAGTCCGAATGCGATCCCCACATAGAAGAGTATCGTGCCGCTCAGGATCATCGGAAGTGCATACCTTTTCTCGTGTGGGAGAAGACCCGGCTCGACGAATTTCCATAGTTCATAAAGCATGTACGGAGCCGAAAAGAAAAGACCTGAAAAGAGCAGAATTTTGAGCTTTATGAGAAACGCCTCTGGCGGAGAAAAGAAGTAAAGTTTTCCAACCGGTTTGGAAAGAAAATAAATAATCTGATCTGAAAGCACATAACCGATGATACCTGTAATGAGGACAGCTATTATAACCCTGATGAGTCTCTGTCTGAGCTCCTCGAGGTGCTCCCACAGGGTTAATTCTTTATCTTCGCTCATTTGGTGTATTATAAATCATACCCGTCCTTTCACTCAATCACACAACCGGAGGATATCCGATAAAAAGTGCTTCGGGAAGGGTGTAATCTCACTCACTAAGTGGAAGAAGAGGCTACAGGTGGATCTTCTCGCAGAAGATGCCCTTTACACACAACCGTGTCAGGTGGACGCGGAGAGTGTTCCCAAAAAATTCCTTTGAAGTAAAAGGGGCGTGTAATTTTTAACCTTCTCCACCAGAGCGTTCAGTACTGTGGGAGAGGACACTCACCGTCCTTCTCCCACAGGATACATCAGCACTGTGAGGAAACACTTATCAATCTCTCCACCCACAAGACGAATGTTATGTGGGGGAAACCCGTCTTCAAACTCCCCCGCAGTATGTTTGTACCGTGGGAGGGAAAATTGTGGGTGGTCCTTCTCACAAACTGCTTTCCTATGTGTTTTGGGACACCTGACAACCCCCGCTTCGCGGATAGACCATCTTTTTAACCCTTTCTGCGCAATGTGTTTGTACCGTGGGAGAAACCACCCGAATCCCTCCCCACAGTGCGTTTGTACCGTGGGAGGACTCTCCTTCAAACCCCTCCCCCAAAGTTTTACTTT
>CAZNDM010000076.1:0-6398 GCA_964571845.1 uncultured bacterium
GGAATTTGTAAGTGTTTTTTCAAGTGGAAGGAAATGGTGGCAACTTCCCGGACTTTTCTCAGGCTCAAACTCCTCTACACAAGACAGATGTTTTGCAGGAGAACACCTGCCCCCACAAGACAGATGTCTTGCGGGGCGAACTTACATTCAAACCCCTCTCTCCGCAACATGAAATGTTGCGGGGGAGGATTAAGGAGGGGGCAAAAAGAGCTGATTTTGACAGGGAAAAGTGGATGGGGATTTTGTTGCCCTCCCCTTTATCCCCTCCCACTTCGTGGGAGGGGGGGGACGGTTGATGTTCCCCTCCCGCACAGCGGGAGGGGAGGTTGTGGGTGACCCTTCCTACTTCCTGAGAGGAGAGACGATTGATGATCCCCTCTCGCAAGACGGGAGGTGGAACTACAGGTGAATCTTCTCACAAACGGGAGTTTAACATAAAGTAAAAGGGAGTAGTTCCGAATACCCTCAACGATCAAGAATCTTTCGACTATGTGGAATGTGATTTTAGAAATTCCTTAAATTTCAGAGCATCGTTGAACATGTTTGTATTGTTAAACATAACATAAACAGGTCGGTCTGCTGGTATCATACCCGCAAGCTCCTCAAAATCTTCAGCCGTATACTCGTATCTATAGCCTTTTCCTCTTCCGTGCAGTCTGAAATAGGCAATCTCCCCACCGAGATACCGGTTTTTGAAAGGATCAACAGCGTGTGAAACTCCTGTTTTCTCAATTATTTCTTTGATCTTTGTCTCATCCCAGTTTCCCCGTAATTCAAGTGTGTAAACAAGATCACCTCTCCACTCCTCAAAAAACCTGAGTAGATTTTCAATGTTCTCGTCTGTGGGTTTGAAAGATGCAGGAGTCTGAAATACGATAACCCTCGCATTCAGAATACTGGCGCTTTTAAGTGTCAGTTCCATTGCCCTTTTCACTTCGTCAGTATCCCTGAAAAATCCAAAATTCTCGCGATTTCCAATCTCTCCTCTAAACCTCCTGTAAGTGGGGCTTGAGGAAGGATGAGTGATAACCTGAAGAGCTTTTACTGTAAATTCAAGGGTTTCCGGCGCCGAAGTTCTCCACCTTGAAAGTGTCTTTTCGTCAACAGGGGTGTAAAAAGTCTTTTGTGTCTCAACTGCATCCACACTTGCAAAAAGTTTTTTCATTGAAACAGGGAATCCACAGGTTCCAACCTTTAGGTCCTTCATCTGGCAAGCTTTAACTCTTCCTTGATGTGTTCGTTGACTTCTCTTTCTACATACCTCGCAGCTGTAAGAATGGCGTTTTTAATGGCAAGTGGAGTTGATCTTCCATGCCCGATGATGACAACACCATCTACTCCGAGAAGAGGTGCCCCTCCATACTCCTCATAATTTAGCCGCTGCTTTAATTTCTTGAATACGGGTTTTAGGAAAATCCCCGCAATGGTGGCAAGAATATTTTTCTTAACCTCTTCCTTAATTAGTTTAATAAAGACATTAATGGCCCCCTCTCCGAATTTCAGCACAACATTTCCGGTAAAGCCATCTGTCAGGATAACATCTGCCACTCCCTCAAGCACATGGTTTCCTTCCACATGACCTATAAAGTTAAGATTTGGATTTTTCTCGAGGAGGAGTCTTGCATCTTTAATAAGTTGATTCCCCTTCCCCTCTTCCTCTCCTATGGATAGGAGGGCAATTCTTGGATCTCTGACACCGAGGATAATTTCCATAAAAATCTTGGCCATAAAGGCGTATTGAAGGAGATGTTCGGGTTTTGTCTGAATGTTTGCCCCCACATCAATAACAATAGTGAACCCGCCCTCAAGGGTGGGCACCAGGGCAGCAATACCGGGACGCTGTACACCTTCGAGGCGACCAAGAATCTTCAACGAATAAGCCATTATTGCCCCGGTATTACCTGCGGAGACAAAAGCCTCTGCCTGTCCGTCAGTAACGAGCTGTAAACCAACGGCAATGGAAGAATGAGGTTTTTTCCTGATTGCCGCTGAAGGTTTATCGTGCATGGTTACCCTTTGAGGCGCGTCCACAATATAAATTTTCTTTCCCCTGCACTTTTTGTGCGCCTCAAGGGCATCTTTCAGGATTTTCTTGTTTCCTACGAGAAATACTTCTATCTCGTCGTTCTCTTCACAGACCTTAACGGCTCCCTCAATCTCAATATGAGGTGCCCTGTCACTGCCAAACGCATCAAGGGCTACCTTAATACTCATCTTTTATGCCTGAGCTTCTCCCTCTGCGGCTTTCTCTTTCACCTTGACTTTTACCTCAATGACTTTTTTACCATCGTAATAGCCGCAGTAGGGACACACCCTGTGGGGGAGTTTGGGCCTCCCGCAGTTGGGACAAGTGGAGAGAGCCGGGGCCTCTGCGACATAGTGAGTACGACGCTTCCTTCCCCTCGCTCTTGAATGTCTCCTCTTTGGAACCGGCATCTTTTCTCCTCCTTCCAGATTTGTTGGGTCTCAATTATAATGGTACACTACTGGAAAATGAATGTCCTCCTCGTTAATCCTCCTATATACGACTTCGCTGCCCACGATTTCTGGCTGAAACCTTATGGACTCATTCATGTGGCTGGAATACTGGAAAAAGCCGGTATCCACAACCTCTTTCTCTTTGATTTTATGGACAGAACAAATCCTCTCTTTCCGCAGGGTAAAAGCGACAGGTTTGGACGAGGAAAATTTTACAGTGTTAAAATCAAAAAGCCAGACCCACTCAAAAATATCCCTCGAAATTACCGAAGGTACGGGATTCCACTGCACATCTTTAAAGATTTTCTCAATGGTATCCCTGCACCTGACTTTGTGCTCATTTCAACAGGTATGACCTACTGGTATCCGGGAATCGTCGAGGTCGTCAGGACAGTTAGATCCATATATCCTGCCTCAAAAATCATTCTCGGGGGAATCTACTCCTCGATCATTCCCCACCACGCCAGAGAAACTATCAAACCGGATCACATCTATAAAGATATCAAAACCCTCTTTGAATTTATGGGGATAAATCAGGAACCCGGGGAATCACCGCCACTGTGGGATCTCTACAAAAATCTTCCCTATGGGGTAGTCAAGCTCACTGACGGCTGTCCCTTCAAATGCACATACTGCGCCGTTTGGATACTCTCACCGGTTTTCAGAATAAGAAAAGTGGAGGATGTTTTTGAAGAAATCATGTACTTCAAAAATCGAGGTGTGGAAAACATAGCATTTTACGACGATGCCCTGCTAATCAACCCCTCAAAGGGGATCCTTCCTTTACTTGAAATGCTAAAAAATTCGGGACTTAACTTTCACACACCAAATGCCCTGCACGCAAGATTCATCACTCTCGATGTGGCAAAAGCCATGAAATCAGCGGGCTTCAGAACCATCTATCTCGGCTACGAAACCACAGATCCTTTAAGACAAAAGGCTACAGGTGGAAAAGTAACGTCCGAACAGTTTTACAGAGCAGTTGAGAATCTTCTCACTGCAGGATTCACGCGTGATCAGATTACCGTGTATCTCCTCATGGGACTTCCGGGTCAGCCACCCGAGGAGGTGGAACAGGGAATGTACGAAATAGCCGAGCTCGGTTTAAAAATCATGCTCTCAGAATATTCGCCTATTCCAGGTACACCCGACGGCGAAAAAGCAAGGGAGATCCTGGATATAGAGGAACCGCTACTGCAGAACAACATTGTATTTCCCCTCGTTTATTACGGTAAAGAAACGGTCAATCGTCTGAAAGCGTTGAAGAACAGACTGAACGCACGATAGTAAACTTGGCTTTCCTGACAAATTGCCATTAAGGTAATATTAACACTTGACAAACTTTAAATATAGTTTTAATCTAATCGAAACAAAAATCGAATAGGAGGTATGGTAATGGCGGCAAAGTATGAAAAAGACATAGATGATCCCCGCAAAGATATTTTCTCTGCGCTGGCATGTGGTAGAAGGATCCTTATCCTTGAGCTCTTAAAGGAAGGAGAGAAGTGCGCCTGCGATCTCATACCCATCCTGGGAATTGACCAGTCTGCTGTTTCAAGGCATCTGTCCATCCTCAAAAAGGCAGGTATCCTGAGATCCCGCAAAAAAGGCGTCAATGTTTACTACAGCGTGGCAGACGACCGGGTTTACGAGCTCATCAAAATCGTTAGCGATATGGTGAGGGACAGAAATTTAAAACTGTTAGAAAAACTTAAATAATCCTATGGGTTATAAAATCCTCAAGAAAAGGGTCTTGGGGCCTGGCTCCAAGCTTATGGAGATTTATGCGCCATTTGTGGCGCGCGCAGCCAAACCTGGCCAGTTCATCATCCTCCGCGTCCACGAAAAAGGCGAGCGTATCCCACTGACAATTGCGAGAACCGATCCTGAAAACGGCGTCGTTACCATCATCTTTCAGGAAGTCGGAAAAACTACCATTCATCTCGGATTGCTCAACGAAGGCGATGAAATTGCCGACTTTGTGGGACCCCTCGGGAAACCCACTGAGATAGATAACTTCGGGACTGTTGTGGCTATTGGTGGTGGTTTCGGAACTGCTGTTCTTCTCCCAATGGTAACAGCTCTCAAAAAAGCAGGCAATAAAGTTATCACCATAATCGGTGCAAGGACAAAAGAGCTTGTCCTCCTCGAAGATGAGATGAAAAAGATCGTTGACGAGGTGCTCATAACCACAGACGACGGCTCATACGGTATGAAGGGGCTCGTCACAGACGGTCTCAGATACATAATGACGCGAGAAAAGGTTGACGCAGTCTATGCTGTCGGGCCTGTACCCATGATGAAAGCAGTGGCGGAGATGACCCGTGAGCCTCGTATAAAAACCATCGTTAGTCTGAACCCTATAATGGTGGACGGGACCGGCATGTGTGGAGCCTGCAGGGTTGAGGTCGGCGGAAAAACAAAGTTTGCCTGCGTTGATGGACCGGAATTTGATGCCCACGAGGTAAACTTTGACCTACTCATGCAAAGGCTGAAAATGTACAGGGAGGAGGAACAGTATTCCCTGAAACTGTTTAAAGAGCAACTTGAAAAGGAGGCAGTATAAATGGCACGGCGTCTTAAGCTTGAACGAACCCCGATGTCCAAATTGCCACCAGAAGAAAGGATTAAGACCTTTGATGAAGTTGCCCTCGGTTACACGCCTGAAGAAGCAATGGTGGAAGCTGAGAGATGCCTCCTGTGCCGGAGACCACCCTGTGTCGCAGGCTGCCCTGTGGAAATTGACATTCCAGCGTTCATTGATCTCATTAAGAAAGGGGATTTCATTGGCGCTGTCAAAAAGATTAAAGAGGCTAATCCTCTACCCGCTATCTGTGGAAGAGTGTGCCCGCAGGAAGACCAGTGTGAGATGAAGTGCGTCGTGGGGATCAAAGGACAGCCTGTTGCTATCGGAAGACTTGAGAGATTTGTCGCAGATTATGAGGCTGCACACGGAGAGATAGAAATCCCTCAAAAGCCACCAAGGAAAGGCAAAAAAGTGGCGATCATCGGCTCCGGGCCTGCAGGTCTTGTCTGTGCCAGTGAGCTCGCAAAAATGGGGTACGATGTTACCATTTTCGAGGCATTACACAAGCCCGGTGGTGTGCTCATGTACGGTATCCCTCAGTTCAGGTTGCCCAAGGAGATCGTTGCACGGGAAATTGATTATGTCCAGAAACTCGGCGTGGAGATACTGACAAACTTTGTTGTTGGCAAGACACGCACACTCGATGAGCTAATGAAGGAAGACGGATACGAAGCTGCCTTTGTCGCAACAGGTGCCGGGTATCCGAGATTTATGGGAATCCCCGGCGAAAACCTGCTTGGTATCTATTCTGCTAATGAGTTTCTAACCCGAATCAATCTGATGAGGGCGTACAAGTTTCCGGAGTACGACACCCCTATTAAAGTTGGTAAACATGTGATCGTCGTGGGTGCAGGTAATGTTGCCATGGATGCAGCTCGCTCGGCATTGCGTGCAGGAGCTGAAAAGGTAACCATAGTTTACAGAAGATCGAGGAAAGAAATGACAGCCAGAATCGAAGAAATCGAAAACGCAGAAGAAGAGGGAATTGAGCTGAAAATACTCACTAATCCCGTAAGATTCATAGGGGATGAAAACGGATGGGTGAAAGAAGTGGAGCTCATCAAGATGCAGCTCGGTGAGCCCGACGAATCAGGTCGAAGGAGACCCATACCGATTGAAGGTTCAGAGTACAGGATACCAGCAGATACAGTTGTAATGGCTATCGGGCAGGTCCCCAATCCCATAGTGCCGGAGACGACCGAGGGACTTGAGACAACGAGGCATGGAACAATAACGGCGAATCCAAAAACGCACGCCACGACAAAGGAAGGGGTGTTTACGGGCGGGGACATAATGACCGGGGCAGCTACGGTGATACTTGCCGCCGGAAGTG
>CAZNDM010000077.1:0-9111 GCA_964571845.1 uncultured bacterium
GTCTCTGCACGAAACGAATGATCTGTCAAGTGTTCTCAACCACATTGCAAAGCAGTTTGTGAGAAGGAGCACTCACAAACTCCATTCCCACCAATCAGGAGAGTTCCCCACAACCTCTCCTCCCGCTCGCAGGAGTTCACCGACCCCCCCTCCCACTTGCGGGAGTTCACCGACCACCCCCTCCCACGAAGTGGGAGGGGATCAAGGGGAGGGCAGTAAAAGCCCTACCTGCTTTTCCCTGTCAAATCAGCCCTTTCTGCCCCCTCCTTAATCCTCCCCCACAGTGCTAACGCACTGCGGGGGAGGGGTTTAAAGAAGGTCTCCTTACGAAAGCGGGGGAGGGGTTTGTCGATTGCTCTTCTACACCTTACAAAGCAGCATATGAAAAGTGTCCACACACAACACCTCACGCCTGCCGGAGAGGCGCTCCCAACTCCCTCCCGCAAGCCGGGAGAGGAAAGAGCTCACTGGGAGACAACCCCACAATCCTAAATACATTGATATTTTATGACCTCCCACAATGCTAACACAATGCAGAATAGGGTTATAAATTACATTTCTTCTTTTTTTCCCAAACCTCTTTCTCAAAACATCTTATCGAACAGCCTTCTGTCGTTGATTTTACATCATTTTTAGTTTAGAATATTTCCAGTTAAAAAATCCATATTGAGGTGATAAAATGATAACCATTGAGGAGAGAATTAGAGAATTGAAGAGTCGTGGTTTTAAAATGACGCCCCAGAGGAGAGCAATCATAGAGGCTCTCCACAACGATCATTCTCACCCTACAGCTGAGGATATTTACAACAAAGTAAAGAGGCAGATGCCTGATATCTCACTCGCAACCGTTTACAATACGCTTGAATTACTTCACAAAATAGGCGGAGTCATAAAGCTCGAGGTAATTGGTGGCAAAGCGCATTACGATCCATTTACACACCCGCATATTCACATGGTATGCACAATGTGTGGAAAGGTTGTGGATGTTGATAAACCGGTCCCTGAGATTAATCTTTCGGATGAGGAAAAGAAGGGATTCAGGGTTCAGGGATACAATATTGTGTTCTACGGCATCTGTCCTGACTGTCAGCGTAAATTAAACTGAGTTTGTATTCTCTCTTTTAGTCTGCAGAAGGAGCAAACTCCTGCAGTTGTGAGATATCCGCATCTCTCGCAGGGTTTGAGCTCCTTTTCTTTTACCTTGAATCCTTTTTTGTTCTCAAGAAAACCGAGGTAAAATCTTATCTTGGTGCCCGGCATCCTGTCCTCAAGATTCTGAAGAATATCGCGGTAATAGTGCGTCGTGGCACCTCCAGAGAAGGGGCATTTGTCGCGGATGTACGGCAGATTCAGCAGATCCGCATAAAGCTTGACCTCCTGATTGGTCAGGAGAACGAGGGGCTTGATCTTCTTTGATAAGGTCCTGTCCTTTGGAAGAACCGGACTCTGTCTTTCAAGATACTCAACCTGCCAGTGGATAATGTTTCCAAAGAGCACCGAGGATTCGTCATCGAGGTTGTGGCCTGTCGCTACTGCATCATACTCAAGACCTGCCCGGTTGATAAGGTATCTTTTTATCATACCGCATGTGGAGCAGGGTTTTCCTCTGGAAATCTTCGCGATTTCAGGAATTCCTACGCCAAGTACATCCCTTAAATACTCAACTTTTAGTTCAAGTGAAAATTTTGAGGCAAATTCTTCCGCAATTTCCTGAGATTCTTCCGAAAATTCACTTATTCCAAGATTGAGAAAGTAACCGGTAGTCCTGTAGCCGAGCTCGTTCAATACATGCCAGAGAACTATAGAATCTTTGCCTCCAGAGACAGCCACAAGAATGTGGTCCTCCCTTGAAACCATTTTGAACTTTTTTATGGCTTTCTCGACCCTTCTTTTTACAAATTCAACAAAATGATCCTCGCAGAGTGCGAGATTGTAGGATCTGAGCTTTACAAAAGCCTCTCTGCCACAGATTTTGCACTTCATAGGCAAACTATTATATTGAATCCCCGGTGATTTATCACCTGTCAGGTCATGTTTAATCACTCCTTTAAGTCCTGATGCCTGTGTGTTAAAATTTTTTACATGATTGATGAACTTAAAAAAGTCTTCTTACCAAAAGATAGGCTCGAGGAAAAGATCCTCGAAAATCAAAATCTGATAGCAATCATAAAGAACCTGTTTCTTGAATTTGATGTAAAGGAAAACCCTTTTACTGTCTCATTTACGGACATAGATCGTGTGGTTCTCCTTCTTATGGGTAAAAAAAGAGACCCCTTCCTCGAAGAAGGTTTGATCCTGAAAGAGGAGTATGTTGGCAAGACAGCCATAAACCTTTCCATGGAACTTGGTCACCCTGTGGTACTTAAAGGGGACGAACACACTTCGCCGCAACTTAAAAAATGGTACTGTGCAGCTGCGCCTTTGAGAAACCTGAAAGGGAGCATAATAGGTAGTATCGGTATTTCAACCACAAAGGAGCACTTTCCTGACTATGCAGTGGGAATTGTCTCCTCCCTTGCAAAGGCAATTGAGAACGAGAACAATCTCAGAATCGCTCTTGAAGAGGTGGAGGTGTCCAGAAAGTACCTTGAAATCATCAGTGAAGCATCGAAAGATGGAGTCCTCTGCCTCGATGCCAACGGGAAAATACTCTACATAAACGAAGCAGGCACACGAATTCTCAAAATTGATCGCGAAAAAGCTATTGGCAAACATGTTACAGATATTGTTGATTTTACACCTGTAATTTTGAATGTATTTAAAACGCACAAAGGGTATGTTGACAAGGAATTTATCATAGAGAGCCCATCAAGAGGGCTCCTGCACTTTATAAAGACAGCGGTTGTGGTACGCGACAAAGACGGAAATTTCTCGGGTGTTGTGGACTTTTTCAGAGAAATAAACAGGGTAAGAAACTTTGTCACATCTTACATCGGTGCAGAGGCAAAATTTACCTTTGACGATATCATTGGTGAAAATCCGAGATTGAAAGAGGCGATAAAAATAGCAAAGATCGCGGCGAGATCAAACTCCTCTGTTCTGATCACAGGGGAAACTGGAACTGGTAAAGAGATGTTTGCCCAGGCAATACACTTTGAAAGTGACAGATCGAATGGGCCCTTTGTGGCAATAAACTGTGGTGCTATACCGAGGGACCTTGCAGAAAGTGAATTCTTCGGTTATGAGCCCGGTGCGTTCACCGGCGCATCGAAAAAGGGGCGACCTGGAAAGTTCGAACTGGCAGATGGTGGCACTCTGTTCCTTGACGAAATCGAGGAACTTCCGCTCTCACTTCAGGCAAAACTCCTGAGAACATTGCAGGACAAAGTGGTTACCCGTGTGGGTGGAACAAAATCCCTTAAAGTTGATGTAAGAATTATTACTGCATCCAATCGGGACCTCGTTGATCTCGTCAACAGAGGAGACTTTAGAAAGGACCTGTATTACAGGCTCAACATCATACACATCGAAATACCACCACTCAGGGAGAGAAAAGACGATATTCCACTCCTTGTTTCCCATTTCATAAATAAGTACAACGCATCTCTGGGAAAGAACATCAAAGGAGCTGACCGATCGTTCCTCAACCCTCTCATGCAGTACGACTTTCCTGGTAATGTTAGAGAGCTTGAGAACATAGTTGAAAGAGCGGTAAACATTGCAGAATCGAGGATGCTCACGGAAGAGCACCTGCCATCTTACATTTTTACGAAAAAGACCTCCCCAGCGGAAAGACGATCCTTCGAGGACATAAAAAGAGAGCTCCTCGAGGAGACACTCAAAAAAACGCATTTTAACATTTCTGAAACAGCCAGGCAGCTCCACATATCAAGGCCCACTGTCTATAAGCTGATGAAAAAGTATGGACTCAGGAGGTAAACCTTGCCAGCCTGCGCAGTGCCTCAAGCTTTTCTTTTCTCCCGAGATTGGACTCTTTAATAGCCCTTTCCAGGATTTCAATTGATCTGTCGTAAACTGCACGGTCAACCGGGTAAGGGATACCGTCCTTCCCTCCGTGTGCGTAGGAGTAAATAGCAGGATCAGAATAGCTCGGTGGCGCCCCATAAATTATGTCCGAAAGCAAGGCAAGGGCTCTGAGACTCTTGGGACCAAGCCCCCTGATGCCAAGTAGTTCCTCAAAGTTCCCGGGCTGTCTTTCATAGGTTGAGATGAAAATCTTCTTCATTCTATCTGGATTTATATCCTGTGCAAGTAGTGCATGTCTTCTCGGTAAACTGAGTTCCTTCAGTTTCGTGATTTCCTTTACTATTTTCTCTGGTTTTTCCCTGGAAAGCTCTGTAATAATCTTCCTGGCATTCTCTGCATCTTTAGCAACCGTGTCAATCACCACCTTCGACTTTTTCTGGGTAACTATAGCCGTATGGGGTGAGTTTACAAAATTTTCTGTCTTCAACCAGTGGTATCTGCGGGCATATCTTGTTTTTTCGTTCATTCCCTGCTGTATAACTGCCCACAGACCAGATTTTGTAAAAATGATTGTATGATGATAAATCTGATATCCATCCTGAATGGCTGTAGAATCCACCTTAGCCGTCATTCTGCTCGCATAGATCAACGGTTTTACATTAATACCCATTTTATTCCCGATCGTTTCAAGCTCCTGGGGGGTTCTCAAAGAAGTTTTTCCCTTTCCACCGGCCATAAAGACGCCGATTTCTGGACCTATTCTCTTCAGCGCTTCCTTGATGGCACCTGTAGTGGTCGTGGTTAATCCAGACGAATGCCAATCAAACCCAAGCACATTGCCAAGTGACTGGAACCAGAATGGATCAGACAGTCTCCTGAGTATCTCTTCAGGACCAAATTCGATGGCGATGAGTTCAAGTATCTTTTCTGCAAGTACTTTCATCCTCCTGAAAAGCCAACGGGGTGCCTTTCCTCCATGGAGGGGTAAATTCGCAATTCCAGTTCTCATGTCCAGATTAATTTTATGGTTTCGTAAAAACTTTTCAATCCTCATTATTAACAGATGCTTTTGCAAGTCCTGATATTTGATCTTAAACTTTGAAAAAGGAGCAAAAAAATGAAGGATTTTTATGTAGATTCGAGGTTCAGGGTCAGGTATGCTGAAACCGATGCGATGAGGATCGTGCATCATTCATCTTACATCGTGTGGTTTGAAGAAGGCCGTTCTGAATTCATGCGAAAAATAGGGCTACCCTATAGTAAAATTGAGGAGAGCGGGTATTTTTTCACCGTTGTGGAAGTACGGGCTCAGTACAAGCATCCAGCAGTGTACGACGAAGAAGTTATAGTCAGAACAAGGCTCGTGGAAGTCAAGAACAGGAAGGCTATTTTTTACTACGAAGTGTATAGAGCCCGGGATGAAAAATTGCTTGCAAGAGGAAAGTCCATTCATGTCTCAGTTGATAAAGATAACAGGGTCGTGAAAATTCCAGACAGTTACCGTGAAATCCTTTCAGCCGCAACATCCCCGATAGGTAGAGATTTCTGATACTTTCTAAGATTCCTGATTGAAAATTTCCTAACAAGGATTTCAAATTTCTCATCTAAATCCCTATCATGCAATGGATCTCCATTGTACCACCAATCCCCACACAGATTCTTCAATCTGTCTCGTAATTGCCATTTGTAAACAAACACCTGACCGTGTAGTTTCTTCAGTGCCCTGAGCTGGCAGGATGAAAACCTTCCTGTGTCCACCAGCTGAGGGAGAACATTGGTATCAATAACAACACTGTCTATTTTCGAAAATTCAATAACTTTCAGGATCTGGTCCTCTTTCAGGTCTGTCTCAGACTCCAGTGTTTTTTTCATCTTTACAGGAACTTTAAAAATCTTTCCTTCAAAGGCGTTAAGGTGTGGATCCTTTATGCCCATTTCATTCAGCTTTTGGATCACTTCATGCGATATCAGATAAGTGTCCGGGTAGTAAACAGGTTGCATAAAGACATTCTGCATTATAAAAAGGGAGAAAAAGGTTATCACGCCCGAGGTCACGGGTGTAAAGATCCACCCCATAACAATTCTAAGGAGTAGTCGATAATTGATCATTTTCCAGCCTTTTTTGGCAAATGCCACCCCAATAACTCCTCCAACGACTGCCTGAGAGCTTGAGACCGGAACAAGGGGAATGGTAGGAAGACCAAGGAAGATGAGCAGTCTTTCGAGTTTTTGGGATGCAAATATGAAAAGTACAATGGATTCAGCGAGCACAACTATGAGGGCAGCGAGTGGAGATAGTTTAAAAATATCACTTCCCACAGTTTTCATAACCCTGTAAGAATATGTATAAATTCCAATTGCAATAAAAATTCCACCGACCAGGAATAGCACCTGAATGTCTTTCAATCTGAAAAAGCCGAAATCTATTGCCTTGAATGGGTTGGACGAGATAAACACTCCCATCACATTTCCAATGTTATTTGCACCAAGGCTGTATGCACCAAAAGCACCAATAAGAATCAAACCTATTCTTGTGTAAAGATCCATTTCAAGGATATGGATTTTTACACGGTTCAGGTAATTTTTAAGTCCAAGATAAAAGAAAAAGGAAAAAATTGCTGTGAGAACAGGAGATGCAACCCATGTGGCAAGGATTTTGGAAAGCACTTCCGTGTCAATTAGATTGCCCGTAAAAATGTCCCATCCAACAATTGCACCCACTATGGACTGGGTTGTGGAAACAGGGAGTCCCAGTTTTGTCATCCAGAAAACAGTTATTGCCGCTGCAAGCGCTGCCACAAAAGAGCCTGCAATGGCGTTGATTGCTCCTAATTTACCGTAAGTATGGGCAGCACCCGCACCGCTTATAACGGCTCCGAGAATAACAAAAATTGAGGCAATGGTAGCGGCTGTTTTAAACCGCACCATTCGCGTCCCCACCGCCGTTCCAAAGATGTTTGCAGCATCATTCGCACCGAGAGACCAGCCGAGAAGCAGTCCACTGCTCAGGAAAATCCAGCTCATACTATCCTCTTGATCCTGTAAATATCAACCCTGTCTCCTACATCCTCTGCAAGATCGGCGATTCTTTCGAGTCTCAAAATGAAATCCCTGAGCTGCAATTTTTCACACAGGGAGAGTTCATTACACTGAAAAATTCGGCGTCTCAGTCGCTCACCAATCTCATCAGTCTCGTGCTCGTGGACCTTGAGTTTTGTTATGTGATTTGGAACATCTGAGAGGTTGGTAAAATAATCCCTTACAGTTGCAACCATTTCGTCCACTGCATCAACCACTGCATCAACAAGCTGTATAAATTCGTCTTTAAACTCCTCTCTGCATACAGGTTTTTCCACGGAACATTCAATTATTGTCTCCTCAAGTGCATTCAAAACATCATCTGAATTTTCAAGCAGAGCAAGAACATCGCCTCTTGCCTCTGGTAAAAGCATGTTCAGATATAGATTTTCCTCAACCGACCTTCTCAGATCATCTGCACGGGATTCGAGCCTATCAATTATCTTTACCTTCTCCTCAAAAGGCTCAAGGTTGTCCCTCATGAAGTACCTCATACCCTCCTTGAAATGAATTGATGCTTCGATTATTGTGTCAAGGAACCGGTTGATTTCACTCTCCAGCTCCCTTGTTTTTTTGAAAACCGTAAACATTTTATCACCTCCCTGAAAAGCTTTGTTAATATAAATCAATGTGAAGAGAAAAACAAAGGTTTTGAAGCCATGAGACAATAAAGGATCTGGAAGTTTCAAATGCGCGGCTATTGAGCAATAATAAAAATACTATGAAAGCAACAAAACTGTATTTTCCACAAAAGTATTTGCTTGGACCCGGTGTCCTCGAAAAGGGTTTGAAAGAGGCAAAAAACCTTGGAGAGAAGGCTGTCATAATCACCGGAAAGAGATGGGCAATCGAAAGTGGAACCCTTGGCAGAGTTGAGGAAATCCTCATGTCAGTTGGGATAAAAACTCACCATGTGTCCGGAATATCCCCAAATCCAGACGCAGAAGAAATTGACGAAAAAGCCGAAGAAGTTAAAAAATTTGATCCCGACTTCGTTGTAGGACTCGGAGGAGGGAGTGTTCTGGACGCAACAAAGGCAATTTCCCTCGTAGCTCGGTCGGGTGGACATATCTGGGATTATGTAGAACGGAAGAGAACGCCAGATGATGCATTTCCAATAGTGGCAATTTCCACGGTTGCGGCTTCGGGATCGGATTTTGACGGAGCTGCTGTAATAAACAACCGAAAATTGAAAGCCAAAATGCCCATCAGCCATCCAAACCTTGTTCCAAAAATTTCTATTATTGATGTTGAGCTTCATAGAACCGTACCACTTTACACCACCGCTATTGGATGTGTTGACATTTTCTGCCAGTTCTACGAACCGTTTATCATGGGTGAACAGGAGTTCCGATCTTCAGGGATTATTGCACTGTCAGGGATGAAACTAATTGTGGATCTATGTCCCCGGGTACTTGAGTCTCCAGAAAATATTGATCTCCGGGGAGAACTTGCATACCTTGCGTCCCTTTCTATGAGCGGAATCGCAAGAGCTGGAAGAGGAGGTGGCTTTTCAATGCATTGGCTCGAACATGTACTCTCCGGCCATTATCCAGAAATTCCACATGCCCAGGGGCTCGCAAGTCTTATTGTCGCATACACAAAACATTTTATTGATTATCACAATGTAAAATTGGTTTCCACCTACCTTACCGGTAAGGATGATCAGCTCCCTGATTTCCTGAATAGATGGCTATCTCAAATCGGAGTCAACAGAAAACTGAGAGATCTCGGCGTCCGAAAAGAGAGTTTGAAAGAAATGGCACGGGATGTTGTTCACTATTACGGCTGGATAAATGGCAAAGTTCCTGCTCCAGAACCCATGGACGAAACCAAAGTCCTCAAAATCTACGAAACAAGCTGGTAAAATTTTCATAATCCCTTTGCCGCTCAGAACCGAACTTTTAAAGTGTTATCTCTCTGAGGTCCTGTAGCAGAAACTATGAAATGGAATTTCATTAGGGTATTTCCTCTGATGGAAATTCCACGATGAGCCTGGGAAAAATCCTCACCCACAAAATGAAGAGACAGATCTCCTATCAACCCATCGTTGAAATATATCGATTTTCCGATGCGGTTCAGAGAACCAAACTAATAATTGACGGT
>CAZNDM010000078.1:0-8888 GCA_964571845.1 uncultured bacterium
TCCTTAATCCTCCCCCACAAAGTGGGGAGGGAGATCATCGGGAAAACCCCACAAGGGGGGGAGGGGGTCATCGAGAAGTCTCACCCACAAAGCGGGGAAGGGGTTCTTCTGGAGACCCTCACAATGCCGAAAACATTATAGAAAATCCACCCACAAACTCCCCTCCCGCTTGCGGGAGGGGATTGAGGGGAGGGGAAAAGACCACTCACTGCTCTACCCCTCAAGTCTGCCCTTTTCGCCCCCTCCTCAATCCTCCCCCACAAGGTGGGGGAGGAGATTATTGGGAATCCTCCCCCACAAAGTGGGGGAGGAGATCATCTGGAAAACCCGCAATGCGGGGGAGGAGATCATCGGGAAAATCCGCAATGCGGGGAGGGAGGTCATCGGGAAACCCCACAAGAGGGAGGAGGTTATCGGGAATCCTCCCACAATGTGGTAGAGGAGGTCGTTGGGAGACCCCCGTAATGCTATAAATGCAGAGGAGGTTATTTTGTGACCTTCCGCAATTCTAACACACTGCGGCGATAAGGTTAAAAATTACATTTCTTTTTATTCAAAACGTTTTTTTCAAACACCCTCCTCCAGGCTATTGACGGTATAAATTGGTTTACTGAATAATTTGCACCATGAACACGATCCTTGCACTCTTTATCCTTACAATTGGGCGATTTGATCTTGGATTTACATACGGAGTCCCGACTGGAGATTTCTCAAACATCGTCAAAAGTGGTTTTCAGGTGAATGCCTGCTATTCAAAAGAGGTATGGCAGGGGATTCATTTGGGTTTGAACGGAACTGCATACAATTTCGAAGGATTGGGAAGTGGAAAGTACAGAGTGAGTTATGAATCTGTTGGATTCACCGTCGGACTCTATCCATTCGCTCTTCTCGGCTATGACGGACTTTTCATCAACGCTTCTTACAATATTGGAGAATTTTCCAGGCTCATGGGTAGCGGGAAGGAATCAGATGCAGCCGGTAGCCTCATTTCGCATGCAGCCCTGAAACTTATCTCCGCAGACAGGTATAGATTGAATTTTCTTTTGAACTACGGCCTCCTGCTTGGCAAGGAAAAGAATATAGCAGTCTATGGTCTCGGTCTCTCATTTACCATTGGAAATGAGGAAGAGTAGGGTCTGGGCAGAGATTGACCTTCGTGCCCTCGATCATAATTTCAATGTAATCAAAAAATACTCCCGCGGGGCAAAGATAAATGCCCTTTTAAAAGCCAATGCCTACGGACATGGACTCGAGATCGTTGCCAGAAGGTTGAACAATAAAGTCGATTTTTTCTCAGTTGCCGCTGTTGAAGAAGCCATCCAGGCTCAGGAATCCGGGGTAACCAGACCCATACTTGTCCTTGGTCCCAAGATCCTGAAGTGGGAGATTGAAGAAGCAGTTAGGAGAAATCTCAGAATCACACTCTGCCATACAGATCAGGCAAAAATCATTGAAAATTTCATTTCTCCAGGTGAAAGGCTTAAAGTTCACATAGAAGTTGACACAGGGATGACCCGAACAGGTGTTGATATCGAAAAGTTTCCAGAACTCCTCGAATTCGTGCAAAAAAGTGACAGGTTTGACCTTGAAGGGGTATATACGCATTATGCAACTGCTGATGATCAACCGGATCTTGCAAAAGAACAGCTTCAGAAGTTCAAAAATGAAGTCCTTCCACTTGTTGACAGAAAAAGGCTTATCATTCATACAGCCAATAGTGCTGCGATCTTCAATCTCGGTGAAAAAGCGATCTATGACATGGTCCGACCGGGTATTGCCATGTTTGGATTACCTCCTTCACCTGGCATGAAGATCCCTGAGCTGAAACCCATTTTGAGCCTGAAAGCGAGGGTGATCCAGATCAGAAAAATTCCTCCGGGGCGTGGAATTGGCTATGGGTTCAGGTTTGTCAGTCAAAAGCCAATGAAGATCGCTGTTCTTGCCGTAGGGTACGGCGATGGGTATCCCCGGGCACTATACAGGGATGGTTATGTCCTCATCAATGGTAAGAGGGCAAAAATCGTGGGCGTCATCAGTATGGACCTTACAACCGTTGATGTTACTGGAATAGATGTAAACCTTGGAGATGTCGCTACCCTGATTGGAAGGGATGGAGAAGAGGAAATAACAGCAACTGAACTTGCAGAGCTCATTGGGACAATAAACTACGAGATTACAACCGGTCTCCTGCCGAGAGTGGAGAGGATTCCAATTGGTGATTAAAGCCCACGCAAAGGTCAATCTATCCCTCTTCGTAACGGGTCTGAGAGATGACGGATTTCATGAAATCAGATCAATTTTTGTGAAAATAGGCTTATTTGACACCATTTTCCTATCACCTTCCTATGTCCAGAAAATAACGGCGAGTGCGGGTCCCCAGGGGAAGGATAATCTCGTTGCCCGAGTGCTCGAAGACAGACCTTATGAAGTATTTATAAAAAAAATGATACCTATTGGATCCGGACTCGGCGGTGGTAGTTCAGATGCGGCCCAGCTGATTAAGCACTTTTTCAATAATACCTCTGTCGCCTTCCAGAAAGCATTATCCATTGGCTCAGACGTCCCTTTCTTTCTTATTGATGAAAATGCTGCACTTGTTAGTGGTCGTGGAGAAAATCTGGAGCCTTTTAACATTGAAAAACCACTCTACTTCGTTGTTTACTATCCGGGGTTCAGTTTCGATACAAAAGAAGGGTATTTAAAACTCGCTGAAAAAAGACTCTATATTGACGAAAAGGAGGCAGAAAACAGGATAAGACTGATAAAAGATATTCTTCTGTCGGGTGAATACGGAGAACTCAGGGATCTCCTGTTCAACTCCTTTGAGCTCATTCACGCCGAGAGTTTCATAAAAGAGTTCAAAGATCTCATGCTAAAAGAGGGTGCTATCGGAGCCCTTATGACCGGGTCGGGCTCAGCCGTGTTTGGGATCTTTGACAGGTTTCCAACAGAGTTGTACACCAAGTATCACGACAGATTCATATTTACAACAAATCTCATGTAATCAATTCAGCTACCAGATCACCCGATGGCTCAATTTCGACGACTTTCACATCAACCATACTCTCCTCAACGGATCTGTTAATCTTAACATTAAAATCAATTTCAGGTGCATCGAACTCAGTTCGTCCCAGATCCTCATCCAGGATAACTCTGATCTCCTGTCCAATAAAAGACTCCTGGACTTCAAACATCAGGTCCTGGG
The DNA here is from genome assembly GCA_964571845.1 of uncultured bacterium. Taxonomy (GTDB): domain Bacteria; phylum Hydrothermota; class Hydrothermia; order B15-G9; family WFZT01; genus WFZT01. The sequence continues at coordinate 3,206 of CAZNDM010000078.1, forward strand.
CAAGGAGAGAGAGCTCGGTAACTCGATCATTAATCACCTCAAGTGGTACTTTTCCATCAAGTTTGGAAGAAAAGGCTTCTTTTTCATCCGAATAGGGGAAAATGGCAATCCTTTCGGGTCTCCAGTCATTTAAAAATTCATAAAGGTCCTCAAAATCCTCCTCAGTTTCGCCGGGAAAACCAGCTATGACTTCGGTGCGAACAAAAAATTCTGGTATGTATTTTCTTATCATCTTCAGCGATCTCTCAACTGATCTCCTCCCCCCTGCCCTTCTCATTCGCTTCAAAATTCTATCAGAAGAATGCTGAATCGGTAAGTGAATGTACCGGACAACCTTCTCGCTTTCACCAATCGCATCTACAAGTCTTCTGGTCAAACCTGCCGGGTAAAGGTACATCAGTCTTACCCATTCTACATCCGGAATTTTATCTATTTCTTTAATTAGTTTGTCCAGAACCGGCTTACCATAGATATCATAACCGTAAAGCGTCAAATCCTGTGCAACGAGGATGATCTCTTTAATACCCACATTTGCGAGTGAATAAATCTCGTCAATTACATCTTCTATTGGTCTCGATCTGTACCTCCCCCTCATCTTCGGGATTATACAGAAGGCACAGCGTCTATTGCATCCTTCGGCAACTTTGACATAAGCAAAGTTTGGAGACAGGAGCACCCTTGGCTCACGACCTGTATAAATCCACTTTGAGGGAAGAATATTTAAATCCCTGTGTGAATTCTTGAGTATTTCTGGCAACTTTGGTTCACTGTCAATTCCAAGGACGAGGTCAACTTCTCTGAAATCCTTTTTTATCTTCTCCCTGAATCGCTGCACAAGACAGCCGGTTACAATAACCTTCCCTATTTTACCCTGCTTCTTGAGGTTTAAAACCTCCTTGATAGTAGCGTAGGATTCTTCAACTGCATCTGATATGAAACCGCATGTGTTGATTACGACAAAATCAAGGTCTTCTGATTCTTCAAACCTGTATCCGGCTTCTTCGAGGGATCCGATGAGGACTTCAGAGTCAACCTGATTTTTCGGGCATCCGAGTGAGATTACAAAAAACTTATCTCTATCCATCAGTACCCCATCTCAAGTCTGTAGGCGAGCGTCTCCGGCAATCCTGCGTCAAGTATTTTTTTCATTGCCGTTTTAACATCATATTCGACCCTATGAAACTCAAAATACAGCTCATCCGAATCAAATATGCCAAAACTGGCTCTCCAATCCCTATCCCGTGGCTGTCCCACACTACCGGGGTTGATCATATATTTGTAACCTTTGAGCATCAGGATCTCGTTCTGATCAAGTTTTTTGACATTTCCTTCGAGATCCTGCTGGAAAATTGCTGGAATGTGGGTGTGCCCATAGAAACCGATAAGATATTTCATGAACTGAAACTGGTATTTTGCCTCGTAGCTATCAAATATGTAGGTCCAGTTTGGGGGATATTCCCATTCCGCATGGGTGATCTCGAAGTTATCAAAAGGTGAAATCCTGTAAGGCAGGTTTTTCAGCCAGAGTTTCTGTGCATCATTGAGCTGAGACTCTGTCCATTCAATGGCTTCTCTGGCGTAAATGTTCATGAATTCTCTTTCCCGGGGATTAACAACAGCCTCATCGTGATTTCCCTTAACCACGAAAGCTCCTCTCCGTTTGATTATCTCGATACATTCTCCGGGATCAGCGCCATAGCCCACAATGTCACCGAGCACGATAAGGGAATCGTAGCCAATTTCGTCCAGTTTTCTCAGCACACTCTGGAGTGCTTCAAGGTTACCATGGATGTCTGAAATTATTGCAAATCTCATTTTCCCCCTTCTTTAAATCCCAGCTTAATTGCGATGTTATCAAGGACCCCATTTACAAATCGCCCCGATTCTTCTGTTGAAAAAAGTTTAGCAATTTCAATAGCCTCTGAAATTGAGACTTTAAAAGGAACTTCGTCGATACCGAGCATTTCTGCAACGGCAATCCGCAAAATTGACCTATCAATTGTCGTGATCCTCTCAAGGGGCCAGTTTAAGGTTGTTTCATCAATTAACTTATCAATTTCCCCGAGATTCGCTTTAACTGAATTTATTATTCTGTTGGTAAAGATTTTCACCTCCTCCGGCGGCCTTTCCCTTTCATAAATGTCTTTTAACGCTTCATCAAGAGGCTCATCCAGTAGATCAAATCTATAAAGCGCCTCAAGGGCGAGCACCCTGCTCAACCTTCTGCCTGAAAATTGATAGTATCCCATTATAAAATTTTCTCAAAAGCTTTTAAAAATCTCTCGGTCTGGATATCGTTACCTATCGTAACCCTGATGCCGTAAGGTAACCCAAAGGCATCAAGAGGCCTAACAATTATTCCATATTCGAGTAATCTTTTAAAAATTTCACCACCTCTCTCAGTTGTTTCAATATAAATAAAGTTTCCCTGCGTGGGTAAATATTTTACACCAATCTCATCGAATTTTTTATACATCCTGACCTTGTTTTTCTCATTTGACATTCTTGAATTCAGAACATGTTGTTTGTCATCGAGCGAAGCGATACCAGCTGCCTGAGCCAATTTGGAGACATTGAAAGGGAATCTAACATGCTCAAATTTTTCGATAATCTCGGGTGTTGTTATTGCGTATCCCAGTCTCAAGCCCGCTATACCGTAAATTTTTGAAAATGTCCTAATTATCACCACATTCTTTCGGTTTATAAAATTCACACTCACAGGGTAGTCCTCTGCGGTTACATACTCGTAGTACGCTTCATCGAATACGACAATCACATCGTCTGGTATGGATTCGAGAAACTCCTCCACTTCTCTGTGTGTCAGGTAAGTCCCGGTTGGATTATTCGGATTGCAGATATAAATGAGTCTGACACTTTCGTCAATTGCATTCCTTATGCCATCGAGGTCGTATCTGTAATTTTTCATGGGAACAAGTTTTACATTAGCACCTACAATCTTGCCTGAGATCCTGTAAATCTGAAATGTGTGTCTGGAGGTTATAAGCGAGGTATTATCATTCAGAAACACGAGGGCAAGAAATAGAAAGATCTCACTCGATCCATTTCCGACTGCGATATTTTCCGGAGATACACCGACTTTGTGTGCGATCTTCTCTTTCAGCAGCGCATAAGTGTTGTCAGGATAAATATGTACATTTTCAGCCTCTCTTTTGACAGCTGAGACAGCGAGGGGAGACGGACCGAGTGGATTTTCATTTGATGAAAGTTTTACGATCTCCTCTTTTGAGAAACCGTGGGTCTTTATGAGTTCCTCAGTTGTAACTCCCGGTACATAAACGGGCACATCTTCAATGTAAGTGTTGTACTTCATCAATCCTTCATCCTGCTTCCTTTTTCGACAACGGTAAAGATCCATCCAGCTATTTCACCCGGGTCAATAGCCGTCTCATTGTTTGCTTCTACAGGCCAGAAATCCTCACTCCTATCAAAAAATGAGCTCGTGTCTCCACTGGAAATTTCTTTTTCACGGAGAATCATCCTGAACCATTCCTGCCATTGTTCCATATTTTCAGGTGTAAGATCGACCCACTCATTGTGTCTGAAATGCTTGATGTTTTCCTGTTCAATTTTCCAGGGTTTTTCAACCCAGAACTTTCTGCTGTATGTTAGCATGTTTTTGGCAAAGAGTAATTTCCTGCCATCAGACATGAGTATGGGGATACCAACAGATATAATCCAGCTTCGTAAGTCCTTATTCTCCCGTATCTCTCTTTCAGCCACCTCTGCAAGTTTTTCAGGGCTGTAGGAAAGGGCTTTTTCCATTGTGGAGACGGTGTTTTTTAATATCTGGGCTTCAAAAATCAATTTGGTAAGTCTTGGGGGACCGAGTATCTCGAAGGCAATACTCTCTTTGCCAGTGTTCCTCATCTCATTTTCGAGCTTCTTAATAGCAAATTTTCTCAGGAATCCGGCTCTGTAAGTCGAGCCCATAACCGAGCCATCGAGTGCATCAATGACATCCTTTGATGTATTGCCACCTTTGATTTCAAGGAGTGTATTAACAGCAATTTCTTCAGGCGTAACTGCCTGCATCTGACCAAGTGTCGTTATAGCTTTGAACTCTTCAAGTGAGAAAACACCGTTCTCTCCGGTGTCAATGAACACCGCCTTCAAAGGCACACCGAGAGGCTCTCCAATCTGAATTTTGTTAAAATCAAACGTCTCTCCCTCCCGGAGTTCAAATCCTTTTTCAGGTGGACAGTCGTATCTCTGGATAACCTTACCATGTTTTTTCACCTCGCCTGAAGATATTCTTTTCCAGGCAATAAGTGATGCTGGTTTTATTTCCTTAATGATGGGAGCGCCCGGGGTTCTCGCCATAAGAAACAGAAGGAGTGTTTGTGCCCCCGCAACTGCTGATTTTGAGAGGAGTATTCTCGAGGGTCTTTCCTCACCGTGTGTGTAGGGTATGTTCAATCCCATGCCACCAGTACCTGTAGTACCAATCTTCACGTACATCTGGACATTGTTATCAATCATCGCACGATAGAGAATCTGGATGTGCCTGACGAGCTGTGGTATGTAAAGGCTTGTTACAAGCCTTGCAACACTGACAGGGAAATCTTTGCTTGAGAAATCCCCTCTATCAAGATAGCTTTTAACCTCAACCGCGGCAGAATAGATGTCCTGATAAGCAAGTGCCGTGGCTGTGTTGATTGAATCAATGATTATGTCAGGCAGGTGTCTGTGAATAATTCGGTATAGATGAGAATTTTTTATGATCTCCTCTGTTATCTCGCCCAGTACGTCTTCCATCACTTTATCCCTGTATTCAGGGGTGTTCAAAATTTCTTCTCTTGACTTTCCGACGAGTTCCTCACGGACAAAAATGTTACCGTATTCAGCAACAAATTCCGTTGTCGGTTTTTCCCTGTCTTTGAACACACGGTCTATATATTCTTTTAATTCTGAAATTGCCTGTTCGCTTTCCTCCTTAAACAGAGAGGAGATTATGAGTTTTTTGGGGTTTTCATCGAGCATTTTTTTGGCAATGGCAAGGCCCACCTGCCCTGCTCCACCGAGGAGTAAAATAGTCTTGCCTCTAATATCCATGGGAATTTCCTCCTGTTTTGGGAATATTATACCTGTGGAATGAAAAAACGGCGGGAAAGTCGAAAAAAACTTTAAATGAACTCATGCAATCCAATTTATAAACTACGGGTAGCAAACCTGTCAACAAAAATTGGGGATTTGAAAAATATTGTGGTAGTCGTCCTCTCATTGGCTTTGAGGAAAAACTCCTGCTTGCAGGAGTTCACGGACAAAATCTCCCCCAACTTGCCGGTTTATACCTATACCTCCACGAAGCAGGAGAATCTCCCTCTCCTCCGTCTATGCGAGAGAAGCTCATCCGAAGACTCTGCTTCCACTATACGAGGATTCACCCAAATCTTTTCTTTGGCTGTGTGCGCGGGGGTCACCTACAAACTCCTCCGCTATGCGAGGGGATTACCCACAAATTCCCTTCCGGCTGTGTGAATGAGGATAACATACAAAGGCCTCATCAGCTATGCGAGAGGGAATCACCTATAACCTCCCCCGCTATGTGTGAGGGGATCACCTACAAACTCCCCTCCCACTTGCGGGAGGGGATTGAGGGGAGGGCAAAAAAGCACTCATTGCTCTCCCCCATCAGATCTGCCCTTTTGCCCCCTCCTTTATC
>CAZNDM010000079.1:0-7581 GCA_964571845.1 uncultured bacterium
CAAATAAGTTATACAAAGTCCAATTACTGTATCAGAAAGCAAGATGAAGGTTCCATTTGAGCCTGACGCCATCCACAAAAATTTTAATTCTAATTTATCGGTATAAACGGAAGGGAAAAAACTTTTTCGGCGACTCTTCTAAAAAATTTCTTTTGCATCCTTGATTCATTTGAAGATGAGCTCTTTCAATTTCTTTTATGGCGCAGTTCATCTTCCACACCTCAGGGATTAAAATATGAAAATGCATTTTCTCCTGATATTCACCCTCTTTTCTGCGACAACATATTTTCAGGCTCAAAAACTTTACTATTTTCCTCAAAAAAGTCAGGTTATTCTGGTAGATTCGGCGGTTGTAAAGAAAGGAATGACCACGCTTACCGCCGATTCGATCGTTTACAAAATTGAAGACAAACTTCTTTTTGCGTACAGGGATGTGGTACTGGCGATGGAAAGTGACACTTTGAGGGGTGATTCACTGTTTTATAATCTCAAAACGAAGCAGGGAATCTCTTTCAACGGGAGATCTCATGTAGAGAAAGGATTTCTCAGTGGTAAAAAGATGTTTAAAGTAACAGACAGCATCCTCCACATTGAGGATGGAAGATTCACCTCGTGTGATCTCGATACACCGCATTATTACTTTTATTCAAAGGAGATGAAGGTCATCAGGGGAGATATGGCAATTGTTAGACCCCTTATCCTCTTTATCCATGAAATTCCGGTGGTTTACATTCCATTCTGGTTCTTCCCGGTTAAAAAGGGGAGAAAATCGGGATTTCTAACTCCACACTTTGGCTACAACTCCACGCTGGGTAAATACTTCAAAAACATATCGTATTACTGGGTCATCAGCAACTATGCCGATGTAACATTTACGCTGAATCTCACGGAAAAGAGAGGCATACAGGGAGGGGTCAATTTTGTTTACAAGAAATACAAACGCTTTGATGGAAACCTCGATTTTACAGTGGCTCAGGAATTTTTACCTGTGAGGAGAAGGTGGAGTTTGAGAGGTTCACACATTCAGAATCTCCCTTATAACTTTAAAGCAAGAATGAAGCTAAACTTTGTATCTGACCAAACTTACATTGAGGATTATTCTGAAACTCCTACTGAATGGTTAAAAAGAGAGATGACCTCGTATTTTAATGTTTCCCGCGCATGGAAGTTTGCCAGTATGAATTTTCTCATAGTGGATACACGCAACCTTGATACGAGAAGCCTTTCAACCACTTTACCGGATGTTAGGTTTAGAGTTTTCAATCTTTCTCTTGGACCCTTATCGGGGAGCGGAGATCTGAGATATTTGAGAGTTTCAACCGGTACAATTGACAGTTTTGAGACAAGGAGTGTGTCCAACACGAATTTGAGCGTCAGATTGCCATTTCATGTGTTTCGATACATAAGTGTTAATCCGTCTCTTTCGTTGAGAGCCACCCTCTATGACAGGGACAGGTATGGAAATCCCAATTATCTGAACTGGATCTATTCGGGATCAGTAAAAATCAATACAACAATATACGGTTACTCGAAATTTGGGATTGGTCCAGTTAAGAGATTCAGACACACACTGAGGCCAAGTTTGAGTTATAACTTTACGCCGGAGAAGGATCAGGAACGAATAGATCCTGTAGGAGGCTACGGAGAGGTAAAGCCTCGTAAGAATGGTAATTTTGTGTTGACCAACGACTTTGATGCAAAATTATGGTCTGGTAAGGTTATAAACTTGATATCTCTCTCAGGCAGTGTTTCTTATGATTTTTTAAAGGAGGAGAGAAAACTGAGCGATGTGGGGGTTTATTTTTCCATTCTTCCCTCCATGCCCATAAAAGTAACAGGGTCATACAGGGTAGATCCTTATGAGAAAAAGATCATCTACAGAAGTTACAGGTTAACTGCCAACAGGTCGTTTACAGTAGACTGGGAAGGGGACACGACGGACAGGCGGAGGTATTCTATTTATGCCATTTACAGTTATTCAAGAGCAGAGGGGATGGAGGCTGTGAGCAGGATGGAGTTGAAATTATCTGGAAATTTGACAAAAAACTGGAGAGCGAGGTATTCTTTGAATATTGATCCCACAAAGTTTAAAATTTACGATCAAACCCTTAGCCTGGAGAGGGATCTTCATTGCTGGGCGATGAGTTTGAACTGGTGGAAGAGGGCGGATGGGGTGTGGAGTTATGATTTTAAAATCTGGATAAAGAGTTTGCCTGATGTAAAATTTAAAAAGAGCTTTTTTGATCTGTTTTTACCGCATTAAAAAGGGGTGATGAAAATGAAACCTTTTAAGAGATCGCAGAGAGTAAGTAATGAGATTCAAAAGGTTATTGCAGAAGCAATTGAATTTGATGCCCGTGATCCGAGATTGAGGTATGTTACAATCATTCGGGTTGAAACTTCCGATGATTTGAGACATGCGAAGGTTTTTTATAGAACTCTTGGTGATAAGGAGGAAGCGGCAAGAGGTCTGGAGCATGCAAAGGGGTATTTGAGAACCATAGTGGCGAAAAAGGTGAGGATGAAATTTACACCTGAACTGACCTTTGAGTATCTTGACATCCTATCAATGGATCTGCCATGAACGGATTTTTACTGGTTGACAAGCCCAAAGGGATAACTTCTTTCGATGTCGTCAAAATCGCACGCAAGGCGCTCGGTGTACGAAAGATCGGACATGCTGGTAACCTTGATCCTCATGCCACAGGTCTTTTGATCCTCGGTATTGGAAGAGCCACAAGGTTTATTCCGTTTATAATGGACCTGGACAAGGAATACATTGCCACGATAAAACTCGGCATTCTTACGGATACACTCGATGTAACCGGCGAGGTGATAGACAGGAAGCCGGTTGGAAACTTTACCGAAGAGGAGCTAAAAAATGTTCTAAGGAATTTTCTTGGAGAAATTGAGCAGGTTCCACCATCTTACTCAGCGATCAGAGTGAAGGGACAGAGACTCTACGATCTTGCGCGAGAAGGCGTTTTTGTTACTCCTAAACCAAAGAGGGTTACAATCTACAATCTCGAGATTCTGGAAAAAAGGGATGACGAAATAGATCTGAGAGTTGTTTGTTCCAAAGGCACATACATCAGAGCTCTCGCAAGGGACATTGGTGAAAAGCTCGGAACCTACGGAATAGTGAAGGAATTAAGGCGAACAAAGATTGGTCCATTTTCAATAAATGAAGCGATAAAACCGGAGGACATAAAATCTGATTCGGTTATTCCAATTGATCAGGGACTCAGGCATTTGCCTTCGATCGTGATTAACGACAGGGCTGCGTGGCATTTTAGAAATGGCAACTCCGTGGGACTGAACGGAATCGTTAAAAGGATTGGGAATCCCAGAACATTCCAGCATGTGAAAGTTTACGATCCATCCGGGAAATTTCTCGGAATAGGTCTTCTAAAATGGGACGGAGTTTACCCCAAACGAGTCCTGCCCGAATAGGATGAAGATAATTACCGGAAACGATTTTGAGATTAATTCTCGTGGAAGTGTTGTAACAGTTGGCGGCTTCGATGGTATTCATCTCGGTCATCAAGCCCTTATTGAAGAAGTTATAAAGTGTGCATCCCATCGGAATTACAACGCTGTTTTGCTGACATTTGAAACTCATCCAAGAATAGCGCTTGGTCAGGAGAGAGAGCCATTTTTATTAACACCCATTAGTGAGAAAATTGAGATTTTAAAAACTTTTCCCCTTGACTTTGTCATTTTTCTTGAGCCGACAGTTGAACTTTTGAATACTGACAGAGAGGAGTTTGTGAAAGAATTTTTGATCAATAAACTACACACAAAAAGGCTTGTACTTGGATTCAATCATCATTTCGGGAAAAACAGAGAAGGCTCTCCCGTATATCTCGCAGAAACTCTAAAAGACTGGAACTTCGTATTAACAGTTTTTCCCCCGGTTTTTGTAAATGGAGAGATAGTGTCTTCGTCCAAGATTAGAGAGTTCCTAAGAGTAGGGAACATAAAAATGGCAAATAAAATGCTGGGAAGGCCCTACAGCGTTACTGGTGAGGTGGTCGAAGGTAAGAAAATTGGGCGTAAGCTCGGTGTGAAAACGGCAAACCTTAAAGTTCATCCCTTTAAACTTCTTCCTGCAAATGGTGTCTATGTTGTTGAAGTGAGCTTCAGGGGGGACATGCTGAAAGGTGTGGCGAGTGTGGGCGTGAGGCCCACTGTTGACGGTAAAAAGGTTGTCACAGAGGTTCATATTTTCGACTTTGATGAGGAAATATATGGGGAGCAGCTCAAAGTACATTTTCTTGAGTATCTGCGGGAAGAGAAGAAGTTTTCCAGCCTGGAGGAGCTGAAATCGGCGATAATGGACGACATAAAGAGGGCAAAGGAGTATTTTTCAGGTGCTATCTCCGGCGTCTGAGCTCGGTTTCAAGAAGTTTTGCAGCTCTTTTTAAAGAAACTTCAGGGGGCAGGTATCCTCTCAAGGCTGGTTCAAGACCTTCTGTCGTCAGATATCTTCTTCCTGTGAACCAGACGGGATCCCTTGGCTCGTAAGTTGCGTATTCAACCTGTCTTATAGCTTTTTCAAACCCTGGCACCTGTTCCATAAACTTTTTCATTTCCGGCAGGTTCAAAATACTTTTTCTCAGTGGAAGGTAACCCGTCCTGGTACTCCAGTAAACCTGGACACTGTCTGTCAGGAAATAACGGATAAAATCAAAGGCTCTGTCAATCTTTTCTTCTGGATGACCTTTGAAAATTGCAACATTTGTGCCTGAAATTATTACGATGGAATCCCTGTCATGAGGCATCGGAGCTACTCCGAGTCGGAAATTTATCTTGGGCTTCATAAAAGCGTATGACACGATAGTCCCGAAGACCATTGCAACTCTACCGGTGGCAAAATCGTCCTGATGCCTAAATCCTGTGGTCAGGTAGGCGCAGGAATCCTTGTAAATTAAGTCCACAAGAAACTTTAGAGCTTCAATCCCTTCCGGAGAATCGAACGCCACACGACCATCCTTTATGATACGACCACCCTTTTGATAAAGAATCACTTCATACAACCACACATTAACAGGGTAAGCTGTTCCGTAAATGTCCGGGACACCATCCCCGGTTGTATCAATTGTTAATTTCCTGGCCACCTCTCTGAATTCCTCCCATGTCTCCGGGAAATGGTCAATTCCGTACTTCTCGAATAAATCTATGTTGTAGTAAAACACAGGGACACTCTTGTTGAATGGGAATGTTAGCATTCTCCCATCCCAGGTATTGTCTTCAATAAATACAGGGAAAATGTCTTCAATGAGGGAATCCGGTATCCATTTCTTCATAAGATCTTCAAAAGGGACGATTTTATCAGCCTGCAGGAGCTCGGATGTCCAGGATTCGTAAACCTGTGCCAGGACAGGCGGTTTATTTGCCGCAACGGCACCCATGATCTTCTGGGATAGGGTGCTATAACTTCCCAAATTAACATAAACTATGGGATCCCCCGGATACCGGGAGTTGTAATCATTTATTATTTTTCTAAGAGCATCTCCGAGAGGTCCGCCCATTGCATTCCAGAAAGGAACCCCTCTCGAATTCCCGCCTGTGCATGAGCCCGAAGTAAATAAAATACCTACCAGGAGAATTAAAATTCTGAAAAATCTGGACACACCATTTTTCATACAAATGGTAATTATAATGACAGTCGCCTGAATTTAGAATGACAGCTGGACTTCAGCCCAAATGTCACACACAAATTTTATCTTGTTACAATCAACCTTCTTACAAATCTCCTGTTCCCGGATGTTACTATAACAAAATAGACACCGCTACGGGCTGGGGCTTTTAAATCCAACTTCCTAAAGCCCGGATCAAGCACAAATTTGCGATGCTCGACCTTTCTGCCACACGCATCAAAAACTTCCACTCCCACTTCAGATCTTTCCGGAATTGCCAGAAGAAGTGAGAACTCTCTTCGTGCAGGATTGGGTGTGATACCTTTGAAATCAAACTTAAATGGTAAATGGAAACCGCTCCCGATTCCAACAGGAGTGACCACAAAGCAATATTCGCCGTCCTCGGGATCGTAAGCCTCGTTTGGCTCCCATGCATTATCGAGTGCACGGATGTAATAACAAATGGTCTCTTCTCCCGTTACCTGAGGAATAAAGGCATAATAAAAATCGTCTATACTGTCAGGTTGCATCTGAAGACTGTCAAAAACTCCGGTATCGCTTTCAAATATGTAGAAAAGTTTAACTTCACTTACACCATTGGCATCAGTAACATGGGTTCTGACCAGGAATGGTCCCGCGAAACTCGTGTCGTGCCACACAGTAGTTGATTCGATCACAGGTGGAGTTGTGTCTGTACCAAAGACCCAGACTTCGGATGAGCTGTAATTACCCGCCTCGTCATAGGCTCTGACCCACCAGGAATACCATCCATCTTCGAGTAATGTGTCAAGGTCATAGGTTGTATCTTCGATTTCGGAGAAGACGAGTGTATCACCTTCATTTCCTGCAATGATCAATTCGTAGTAAACCTGCTGTTTTTGTTCAAAAGATTTGAACTTCTCCTTTGTTATAGCGTTTGTTTTTAAAGTTTTATCATGGAAAATAAGTTTTCGGGCCTCTGTTGAATGCCAGATAAAGGTTGGTGTGTCACCAAATCCGTAGAGTGTGGAATCTGGAGGTGCTATGAGCTGGACAGGCTCAGGAGGTGTTGTGTCAATGTAAAACATTGCTATCTCACTGAATTCTCCATTCCCAACGCTGTCATAGTTTCTCACCTGCCAGTACCATGTGCCGTCTTCAAGATTTGTGAGAGTGTAAGTTGTATCAAAAAGAGTGGTGTCAATCACTGGTTCCATCATGTCAGGATTGTTTGCAATCAGGAGTCTGTAACCGGCGAATCCACTTAGTGTGTCGAAAGAGGAAGTCCAGACAAACTGGTACGGCAGGGAAGTGATATAGTATCCGTAACCGGGATAGATTAGTGTGGACGCATGGGGAGCCTCAGCGTCAACGCGGAAGCTATCTATTGAGGACCATTCCGATGTTCTTCCTGCAAAATAAGTCTGGACATGCCAGTAATAATTTCCACTCTGCCAGATGAAAGTTGTAAAACTGTCCTGAGAAAGCGTGTCGTGGATGACGATCTGCTCGCCCCTCCACACCTCAAGGATATAAGAAAGGGTATCCTTTACACCGTTGAGGCTCAAATTGTCCTGAGGATAAGATTTTTCTTCTGATACCTGCCACCTGAAAGTTACCATACTCTGGACCCACTGGTTGTCCACGGGCTCAATGAGAGTGGGGACAGGTAACGGCGGCTGGTAATTCATAGTGAATCTGCGCCATCCTGAGAATTTGGTATTCCCGGCAGAGTCAAATGCCACGACGCACCACATCCACTCTCCATTTCTTGGTATTTCAACGCTTATCACCGTGTCTGTGAGATTGATGTTGTAATGTTCACTTGTATCCCCATTCAGCCTCTCATATTCCAGTTGATAGTAATTTAATCCACTCAATGCATCATAGGAGGAGTGCCATCTGAATACGACAATGTTTGTGTCAAATACAGCGCTGTCCTCCGGCGAGATTTGATACG
>CAZNDM010000080.1:0-5926 GCA_964571845.1 uncultured bacterium
CACAATCTCCCCTCCCGATTGCGGGAGGGGGTACTCACAATCTCCCCTCCCACGAAGTGGGAGGGGATTAAGGGAATAAAACCTTCATCTACTTCTCTCAGTCAGATCTGCTCATTCTACCCCCTCCTTTAATCCTCCCCCACAAAGTGAAGTGAGAAGGTTATTGAGAAACCTTCACACAATGATAGAGACACTGCGGAGGGGGGGAGGAGGTCATTTTGTTACACTAACACAATGTGGAGAAGGGTCCTTCACAGACTTCCCTCATAAGACATGAGTTTTGAATAATGATGGTGGAAAATTTCCCGTCCCTCGGAAACACCAATGGTTTTGATGGTGATCAAAATACTGAGGATTATCTGACGGATCTTCTATTCACAAGAAATTCTCGCCGCCCCCTTTCTCAATTCCCACAACCTCCCGGTGAAAATAGCTTTTGGTCCTGAATTTGTAGAAAATCACTGAATCAACCTCTCTGTCAATCACACTTTGAAGTTCAGCCTTGAGCCTTTCAAATTGGGCACGGGTTAGCTCGCCCTCAAGCACAGAATTCTGGACCCAGTTCAAATACTTCCTCGCAATTTTCAGTACTTTGACGACCCTTTCCTCAGCGATGTCATAAACCATGATGACAAACATTACCACCTCGCAATGAATGGATGGTATTCACCATCGCCAAGAAAGTGCTTCTCGAGCTTATAGAGCTCAAGTCGGATAAAACGTCGGTAAGAGACATTTCTTCCCAGTCCTCTGTGCTTTAATGTTGTTGAAAGCCTTCTTTCCCATTCCTCAAGGAATATCCTTTGCCCCGTGTCTTTTAAATAAATTCCACCAAGTTCATTTTTAAAGTGATTCGCCTTTATCATGTTCCTGTTCAGGAGATAGAATATCGCTCTATCTACAAGCACCGGTTTGAAAACCTCCGCAACATCGAGATTTAGGGAGAATCTCCTGAAGTTGGTCGCATGTAAATAACCGATCCTGGGGTCAAGATGAGTTTTGTAGATCTCTGAAAGGACGAGGACATAAAGCAGGCTGTTCCCAAAACTGATGAGGGCATTCAATCTGTTCGCCGGCGGTCTCCTTGTCCTTGATCTAAACTCAAAATCCGGATTTCTGAGAATTCTATCAAATCCATTGTAATAGACCTCTCTGGCATTTCCCTCGATTGCCATAAGCTCATTAACGGAACTAAGACTGGCTATTCTCTCAAAATGATTTTCGATGGTGTCAATTAGATCTTGAAGGTCTATACCCCTGTTGTTATAGTATGTAAGGATTTTAAGCATGTTTCTGATAGCCCCTTTTACAAATCTCTTGGCAAGGTCGAGTCTTTTTGTATCATCGAGATAATACTCTGCCTGCTTCAGTATCATTATTCCCGAGTTGTAATGTTCTCGCGGATAATAAGTCCCCACATAGTACCCGTGGTGGTTGAAAAAGTGGACAATAATCTCTTTCTGTGTCAGATACTCAAGGAGTTTTTTGTTTAGAGAGACTTCACCGAAAATGTAGATTTCACTTGTCGCTTCAATGGGTATGTATTTTCTCTTTCCGTCCTTTCTCTGAAAGTACAGTGTGTTCTGTTTTCGTTTAATTTCACCACTTGAAAAGATATACAAAGGCTTTTTCATGGACCCCCCAGATAGAATGAAAGGAATATTCCCACAATCACTGCGAATAGCGTACTTGCCATTGTTCCAGTTATGAAATATTCTGCAAAGTTCCGCTCTTTCAGCTCTTCGAACCTTGCGATTGACTTGGCTGCAACAATAAATCCTATCAGGCTGTATTCACCGAGAATAATGAATGAGATAATAAGAGCACGCTCCAGCACCCCGATTATGGCTCCTGCTCTCTTCATACCCTGCCCCTGATTCTCGAGTGGCAAATATTTGAGGATGAATCTGGTAAAATAATGCCCACCAATTATTGCAATTAAATACGAACCCAACACTACAAGGACCCACTCCATTTGTAACCCCCTCAAAGGTTATTTTTGTATGTAAACCCAATTTGGTTTACACCTTTTAAAAGTTCTCTGATGGCTTCCTCTCCCTCCTTTATTGCATGGAATTTTGCAGCCTTCAGAATTTTCATTATTGTCTGTCGGGTAACCCCGAAATGCCTTCCAATTTCCTCGTAAGTCGTAAGAGGATTTAATCTATAAAAGTTTGCAATCTCTCTTTGTCTCTCTGTCCATCCACTTTCTATGGAATGGATCAGGTATAAGATCGCGTTTAATGGAGCATCTAAAAAATTTACATCAGTTTTAAAATAGAAATCCCTTTTTTTCTTTTTACAAATTTCAATTGCGTTTCTTGCCCTATAGAAGGCAGTTCCCCTCATGGCTTTCATGTCTTCTATGGGTAATTCGATGTCACCTGTGCCAATTCCGCAGTAGAATCCTACCGTAATATGAACTTTCAGGAATCTTATAATGTCCACTATGTTTTCTGGGTTTTTAAAAACTCCTTGAAATTCGTCTCCTACAGTGAATCTTACAGGTACAATGATTTCATTTTGAAATTCTTTATTCAGTTTTTCAAGTTTCTTTTCAATGTTCGAATAAACTTTTCCCCAGTTGGCTATCTTTCTTGATCCCCTGATGTCGCAAATTATAGCTATTGCCATATTTACCTCCAGTTTCTTTATGATAAACTCAAATCTGGACTAATGCTATTGAATTACCGATGAATGATTATTTGTCCCATGAGTGTTACAATTTAAGTATGAAGATTCTCGGGATTATGTCGGGTACATCGGCAGATGGAGTGGATGTTGCATTGGTTGAGGAGAAAGAGGGTAGTTTCTTCCTGAAAGGACATCACTTTAGACCTTATAAAAATCACATCAGGCGGATGATTTTTGATGCCATGGATGATGAGAAAAGCAGGGTGTCACTTATCTGTCAGTTAAATTTCATTCTCGGTGAGGAGTTTGCCCATGCAGCGCGTGATTTTGTGAAAAAAAGTGGAGTTAAACCCGATCTCGTTTCTTCTCACGGGCAGACAATTTTTCATATTCCCAGAATAGACAAATCCCGTGGCTGGATCAAGCGATCAACACTTCAAATTGGCGAGCCCTCCTTCCTGGCTGAAGAGTTAAAAGTCCCGGTTATTTCTGATTTCAGAGTCAGGGATATGGCCGCTGGAGGTGAGGGAGCTCCACTTGTGCCTTTTGCTGACTATATTCTGTTCAGGAATTATGGTAAATCTGTTTCTATACACAACATAGGCGGTATCTCAAATTTGACTTATGTACCTAAAAACTCGAAAAAAGAAGATGTCATTGCATTCGATACCGGTCCTGGAAATGCATTAATTGATCTTGTTGTTAAGGAATACTTTGACATGCCCTTTGATGCGGGAGGCGAAATAGCAAAAAAGGGAAAGGTGCATTATAACATGGTAGAGAAGCTCTTATCTCATCCTTATTTTAATATGTCTCCTCCAAAATCAACCGGTAGAGAACTTTTCAATTGGGATTTTATCTCCTGGATCAACCTCAAACCCGAGGATTTTGTGGCGACCATCACTTTTTTCACCGCTAAGACCATTGAAATTGCATACAGAAAGTTCATCATACCCAGAGGACTTGAAGAGATCCTGATCGCAGGTGGAGGCGCTTACAATGTGACTTTAATTAACTGGATTAAAGAGCTTCTGCCTGAAGTACGGATTTTCACATTTGAAGAAAAGGGTTTAAACTCAAAGGCTCGTGAGGCTATGGCCTTTGCTATTCTGGGGTTTTTTGCCTACAAAGGTATCCCCAACAATCTGCCCCAAGTAACCGGTGCTGCCCATGAGGTTGTTATGGGAAAACTGACCCTTCCTTGAATAGATCCTCTGGTCTCGTGTAGGAGAGTCTATGGTCAAACAGTGTAACCCCTGTTGCAAGCTTGGGATAGAAATCTGTTGATTTCTGGGGCATAAGTTTTCCCTGGGTTGCATAATTCCACACAGTTTCCACATCAGGTGGATTTACAATGAAAAGCGTTTTGTTCCCCTTTTCCAAAAGTTTGAGACCTTCCCCAATAGACCTGAAATAAGTTATTTCCCCTGCGGGATACCTTGCGAAGATCTCCTCTTCAAGGAACTCTGTGGGAAGGAGCCTCTTCTCATTCCGTAGAATATATGTGCCTTCAAGTGTTAAAATTCCAATTGAAGAGGGTAATTTTTTAAGATAATCAAAAAGTTCGTTAATTCCTTTCAATTTTTGAGCGTTATCGGGGACAATGAGGTTTTTAGTTGCTCGGTGAGTCGGGAGAATAACGATGCCGGGATCGTCAATGGATGTTACTGCCACCATGCGATAGTTAAAGGGACCCTCCAGGCCTTGGAGTTTTCGCATTTCATCTCTGTAAATCAGGGCAGTTTTAAACCTATGGTGTCCATCAGCTATAACAAAGGACGATTCTTGAAAACAATCAATGATCTTTTTAATAGTGAACGGATCCGAAATCCTCGAGACAGTGTGGATCTCATTGTGCAAAGTGTATCTTTCATCTTCCTCAATTTCAGGGAATTTACAGGATTTGCCGAGGAGGAAGATCAATCCGAAATTGACCTGTGTAGCCCGGAGCAAATTGAGCCTGTCTTCAACAGTTTTTGGAAAAGTTCGCTCGTGGGGAAAGACAAAATTTTCGTTATACTCCGGCAGTCTAAGGATTCCGATAATGTGAGTTCTTTTGAAAGTTTTTCCATCAACCTGGAATTTTATCGAATACAGGTAAAACGAAGGAGTGGGATCCACTTTCAGAGCACCAGTTTGGAGAAACTCCTGATATAGCTTTTTTGCGAGAGTATAGTCCCTGCCCTGTATTCCACCGGGAAGGATAATTTTTGAAATGTTGAAAGGATTTTTCTCGTATTCTTTCAGGTGATTTTCATTTATTTTATCGTAGGGAAGAGAGATTGGGGGCACATCAAATCTGTTTGCGATCTCTGTAAATCTGACTGCTTTAAAAGGGAGAAATTTAATCATACGAGAAAAAGTGGAGCCGGGGGGATTCGAACCCCCGACCTCAGGAGTGCGATTCCTGCGCTCTCCCAACTGAGCTACGGCCCCATGGCGGAGAGGGAGGGATTCGAACCCTCGGAGGGGGTTTTAGCCCCCTCGCACGATTTCCAATCGTGCCCCTTCAGCCAGGCTCGGGCACCTCTCCAACGGTTCTGAATTATACCTTGGTATTTCAAAAATTTCAATTTTAGGACAGGTTGCATTTAATTAATTGTGTCCGGGAACACAGTGTTGATATGAAAAGAATCATGAAGATATGAAACTGTTCGAAAAAATGTTCTGGAAAAAGATGGAATGTAATTTTTAACCTCATTCCCCGCAATGCATTAACACTGTGGAAGATCACAAAATAACCTTCCTCGGAATGCGCTTGGCATTGTTGAGGTTGTAGGTGAACACTTTTTTATGCTTTTGTGCAAGGTATCGAAGAACAATCCACAAACTCCTCCCCCACATCGTCGGGAGACACTCTCAAACCCTTCCCTCAAAGCTCTAATGGGGGAGAATCGCCTTAAAAACCCCTCCCCCGGACCTTGAAGAGGTTTGGGGGAGGATTAAGGAGGGGGCAGAAAGGGGCTTATTTGACAGGGGAAAGCAGGTGCGGGTTTAGTCGCCCTCCCCTTAATCCCCTCCCACTTCGTGGGAGGGGGGTGTGAGTGACCCCTCCCGCAGGCGGTAAAGGAGGTTGGAAGTGGTCCCTCCAGTAAGCGGGAGGGGAGGTGGGTTCTCCCGCAGAGAGGGAAGGAGGTTGGGCATAACCTTTACTCAAGTGGGTGGAGGGAGTGAATGAATGTAATCTCTATCGTAAGTAGGGGGACAGGCTACAGGTTTATCTTCTTGCAGTGAGAGCAAATAAAGATCGCAGTGAGAGAAAATAAAGAGGTTTTCCCGCCAAGTAAAAGAA
>CAZNDM010000081.1:0-14076 GCA_964571845.1 uncultured bacterium
GAAAAGCAGGTGGGGGTTTATTGCCCTCCCCTCAATCCCCTCCCACTTCGTGGGAGGGGCGATGGTAGGGATAATCCCCTCCCGCATGGCGGGAGGGGAGTTGTGTGTGGACTCTCCCACTTCGTGGGAGGGAAGGTGATCAGTGAACTCCCGCGAGCTGGAGGGGATATTGTAGGTGACCCCTCCCACTTCGCGGGAGGAGAGTTTGCATGCAACCCTTTCTACATTGTGGAAGTGTGTCGATAATCCCTCCAGCTTTGTGTGAGAGAAGATTTTCGATGTGAATCTCCGCAAAGTGGAAAAGATCAGTACGACCCCTGGTAAGGTAGAAGCTGACCTTTACCAGTTAGATAGACGACATAAATAAATCACTCCCCTACCACTATGCATTGCCCCCTGCTTTGAGGGGAGGATTAAGGAGGGGATCGACGTGCAAAGACCGTGTGGCAAGAATCTTTTTGTTTTGTGAAATTTATCCGTCGGTGTTCATCACGTTAGAATTTGATTCAAAAATGTTCCTCGAGCTAAAAATCATGGGGAATATCAGCCCTTTTCTCCCACAGTGCGTAAATCCTTGAGAGAATCAAATCTTCATTTTCCAGAAGCAATTTTCCCCGGACATTCCCAAGAGCTTTCCTTGACACTATTCCAGGAGCCGATTATCCTAAATCTCCGTTATGAAGCCAGATACTGAACTTCTTGAGACACTTAAAATCGAGTTTGAAAAAAGGACTTTGAAAAATGGCCTCGAAGTCATCGTAGTTGAGGACCATAGAGTTCCTGTGGTCTCCGTTTCGGTATGGTATAGGGTGGGATCAAGATACGAATATCCTGGAATTTCCGGCATTTCACACATTTTAGAGCACATGATGTTTAAGGGCACGGATAGGTATGGACCTGAAGAGTTCTCAAAGATCATCCAGAGCCTTGGCGGTTACGACAATGCATCCACCTGGAAGGATGAGACTGCCTACTATTCGGAGGTCCCGTCTTCTAAGATCGAAATTCCATTGGAGATGGAAGCAGACAGGATGAGAAATCTCGCTTTTTTTCAGTTCGAAGAGGAGCTTGAGGTCATCAAGGAGGAGCGCAAACTCCGGGTTGACAATAATCCTGAAGGTAAGCTGGTTGAAGAGATATTTTTAACTGCCTACAGTGCACATCCTTACAGGATCCCCGTGATCGGCTTTGAAAGCGATCTCGAAGAAATGACAGTTGATAAGGTTAAAAACTACTACCTAACCCATTACAGCCCCCGAAATGCGTTTCTTGTCATCGTAGGTGATGTTAAATCGAATCAGGCTTTCGAACTCGTAGAAAAATACTTTGGGGGTCTCCAGAACAGGGGTGAAATTGACCATACGATAACAAAAGAACCCCCACAGGAAGGCTTAAAAATACGGGAGCTCCGGGATAAAAATGGTCTTTTAAAAATCTCGACATTTTCGTATCACATACCAGAATTTGCTCATGAGG
The DNA here is from genome assembly GCA_964571845.1 of uncultured bacterium. GTDB lineage: Bacteria > Hydrothermota > Hydrothermia > B15-G9 > WFZT01 > WFZT01. Next base: position 1,477 of record CAZNDM010000081.1, read on the forward strand.
ACTATCCTGCAATATCCATTCTTTCGGATATCCTGGGTGGCGGAAAGTCGTCAAGACTGTACAAAAGACTCGTTTTCTCAGAGCAGGTGGCAGCCAACATCGATGTTTCCCCCCTGAGTCTCAAAGATCCGGGTCTTTTAATTATATTCGGTTACTGGAATCAGGACGCATCTCTTGATAAGGGTGAGCAGTTGCTCAGAGAAGAGATTGAGAAGATAGCATTAGATGGGGTTTCTGACGAAGAGGTAGAGAAATCGAGGAAAAAAGTTATAGCCAACTTCGTTTATAAACAGGAGTCCATACTTGGGATGGGGCTACTCCTCGGTGAGTACACGATACTGATGGGACCGGAAGGGATTAATCAGTATCCCAAAAAACTGCTCGAGGTCACACCTGAAGATGTCAAAAAAGTTGCGCAAAAGTATCTGAAAGATGACAATCTCACCATTGTGAGGATGATGCCATGAAACTTGAGACGAGAGAACTTGAGCTGAAAAATGGTATCAGGGTTTACCATGTTCTTAAGAAAGACCTGCCTGTTTTTCAGATGAATTTTGTCATTCGGTGCGGTGCCGCATACGACCCTGAAGATCTTTACGGTCTTGCATCCATTACCATGGACCTACTTGAAAGTGGACCTGAGGGTCTGGATGAAATAGAAGTTTCAAAAATTTTTGAAAATGAAGGGGCAATTTTTTCAACGAATACCCTTTACTCTTATTCGAGCCTGACACTTAAGGCACTATCAACAGATCTCGATAGGGTTCTCAGTCTGTTTTCCGATATCCTTAAATCGCCAGCAATGAGAGAAAATGACCTCAACAGGGAAAGGGAACTCACGATCAATGGCTTCTTAATGGATTTCAGTGAACCTGCCAAAGTGGCGGAATATGTGTTTCAGGAAAAACTCTATGAAAGACATCCCATATCCCACGATGTTGACGGAACCATCGGATCTCTCAAAAAAATCACAATTGAAGATGTGAAAAATTTTTACTCCAGGTGTTTTGCTCCTGAAAACAGTTTTATCATCACTGTCTCTGACCTTGAGGATGTCTCCTTCCTCGACAGATATTTTGGAGATTGGGAGAAGAAGAATTTTGACAAAGGTGACATTCCACCATTTTCGCATGACGATCGAACAAAGGTCGTTCTCGTTAATATGCCCGTTACCCAGAGTGTTATAAGAATGGGCTATGTTGGTGTGAGAAGGACATCTCCAGATTTCAATGCCCTAAGAGTCGCCAACTACGTGCTCGGCGGATCCGGCTTCTCATCCAGACTTGTTGAAGAGGTGAGGACAAAGAGAGGATTCTCATACAGTGTTCACTCTCTGATCGATCCGGGCTATCCTTTCGAAAATGTGATTATTCCCGGCAGATTTTCCATCAGCCTTGAAACAGGTGTGGAGAGGACCAACGATGCCATTGATACCGTTTTTCAGGTTCTTGAGAAGTTCATAGAAGGCGGTATTACGGAAAAAGAGCTTCAGGACGCACAGCAATATCATGTGGGAAGCCTTCCGAGAAAACTTGAGACATACTCGAGTGTCGCCGCAACAAGGCTTTATAGTGTGCTTTTTGGCCTGGAAGCAAATTATTTTTTGCACGACATAGAAGAGATCAAATCAATACCACTCACAAAAGTTAACGAGGTTATAAAAAAATTCTTTAAACTCAAGGGCTTTACCGTGGTCATCGTTACAGATCTTTCCAGATTCCAGCTGAAAACCCGCTATCTTGCCGACGCAGAGGTTGAAGTCTATCCGTATGAAAAGCTGATTGAACAATAATCACTGATTTTTTATAAATCGGACCCACCACACATAGAGCAGAACAGTGGATATGCTTTGTGTGATAAACATTGAAGCCCAAACCCCATTAACACCGAGCGGTGTTTGAAATGCGAGATACAGGGACAGAGGAATCCTCAAAAGCCAGAAAGGTATGGGGATAAAGAAATTCGGAAGCGTGTAACCGGTTCCCACAAAAGCTCCTTCAAGAACAACATGATAGATCATGGGTAACTGGCTGAAGGCATTTATTCTCAGATAGTTTCTGAGGATCTCAAGGGACAGTTCTTCATTTAAAAACGGTCTGCCAAACAGGTCAGGTGTGAAAAAGAACAAAGTTCCCATGAGGACCGCGAAAACTCCGGTGTGAAGGAAGGCTCTTTTTACCGCCTGTTTCGCCCTTTCAGTCTTGCCTGCCCCCATGCTCTGTCCCACAACAGTTGCTACTGCCGTGTAGTAGCCAACTCCAAAAAGGTATGTAATTCCCTCTATTCTGTTCCCAACAGCCATGGCTGCCACTGCATTGGTCCCGAATTCTGCAACAATCTTGAGTATATAAAAGTAGATCAAACTGAAGCTTATACCACCCAGACTCACAGGAAAACCAATATTGAGCGCCTTAACGCCAAGTTTTAGATCAACTTTTCTCCATTCCCTCCTCAGGATTCCGATTTCAAATCCCGATGTTCTTTTGAATCTCCGCCACACATAAACTGTCCCGAGAATCCGTGATAATCCCGATGCAAGGGCGAGACCAGCGAGATCAAGTTTCAGAACGAGTATGAAAATCGGGTCAATTGCAAGGTTGAGTAAGACAGTAAGTATCGTAGCCTCCATGGGAGACCGGGTGTCACCATAAGCCTGTGTGGCAGCAGATATGGCATAAAAAATGAGCATGGAAGGCAGAAAGACTAAAGTTATTGAAACATACAAAAACGCTTTTTCAAAAACGACCTCCTCAACACCGGTCATCAATAGCCCTGCCCTGGACAGAAAGATCCCCGGAATTACCATCAGTGAAAAAAGTAGCAGGAAAAATACCGAAAGCCTTGCAAAAATCGTGTTTGCCTCTTCCCTCCTCCCGGATCCTATTTTCTGGGAAATAATTGAAATTATGGAGCTTTCAGCAATGTCGATGAGAGAAAATATAATCCAGATGATGTAGCTTCCCGCACCAAGGGCGGCCACTGAACGGTCCCCGAGAAAACTCACCCAGAAGGTGTCTCCGAGATTTAACAGAAGCTCAGAAAGACTTGCAACAACCGCAGGTATGGCAAGTCGGAACAGGACCCGGTCTATCCTCTCGTTCAAAATCCAGTCTTTCATGAGATATTATGATAATCTCCTGCACCCGCATTATCAGGGAATAAGCTGAATGCAGAAGCGATGAGGGTGTGAACCTAATTCTTCAGTTTCTGGAAATCCTCAGGGTAATTTACATTTATAAAAAATTCTTCAGGGTCTCCGTACTTTCTGAGCTCAACCTCTGTTATAAACTTAATTCTCACATCAAGTGAGAGGAGTCTCTTCATGGAAAGTACACCACTTGCAACGAGTTTTTCCACCTCTGAACAGATCTCTCTGCTGTAATAAGCCACAAGTGGTTCGTAATAGTTTCCATGTTTTGGGACAACTATATCGTATTCCTTTGAAAACATGGCGATATTTTTTAAGAGATCAACGGGTACGAGTGGCATATCACACGGGAGAACGATCACTCCGTTGTGTTCATCAAGATTTTTTAAAAGACCGAGTAAAGCATAAAGGGGTCCCATGTGGGGTTTTAAATCCGGTAAAAACTTCCCGATACCATAGTCCTTACCGACAATGAAGACATCGCTAACGACTTCTTTTAACTTCAGGTAAGCTATTTGAACGAGCCTCTGACCGTTGAATACCTCAAGGCATTTGTCTCTTCCGTATCTGCTCGACCTACCTCCAGTGAAAACAGCCCCTGCAATCATTTGAAAGCGTCGATGTAGGTTTTCCAGACGAGTTCAGGATTATCACTTCTTATCCTCGACATGTTGGGTGTCCCTTTAAAGCTCCAGCTCGCAAAATTTCTCACACCCATGCTTATGCCCTCTTTTACAGCGTACCTTATCCGCCATTCCTCCCCACTTTTTACTGCAAACGCCTGTATCCATATCTGGGGTTCCTTACCGTACTCGTTCCCGAGTTTTACAACCCTATGGGTGAAGTCACGGAAGAACTTTTTGAATTCTTCATCACTCAGACCGCGCCAGTAAGGGTCTGTGCCTATAATATCAAGTTCCTTGATTTCGTAAAATTTTCTCCAGTAGGATTCACTTCCACGGGGTAACAGGCAAAGGGCATTTTTCAGTCCTCTGGAGTGAGCTTTTTTGACGACCTTTTCAATCAATTCAACGAGGCTATTTTCAAAAAATTCTCTTCTCACCTCTTCTTTTGCTTCAAAAATACTGCCACCCACTGTGTCATCAAATTTAATTATGCAGTAATCGCAGTAGCACCCGTCTTTGTGAAAATGAGGTTCGTCCCAGAAAATATAATCGGCACCGGTTTCGGCTGCCATATCTATCCACCTGTCCATGTAGTCCATGAATTCAGGTGAATTCGGGCACATCGCAGGAAGCAACTTTTCATCGGTGGTCATCTGCCGTCCCATTACATGGGTCATGACGAGCTTGGAATAGGGTTCACCTCCAAAGACTTTTCCGACTCCCCAGGGATCGAGATACACTTTAAGACCGAGATCATGGGTCATCTGGACAATCTTTTTGATAGTGTCAAAGTAAAACTCGGCATCGTGCTCCGAAAAGGTGTGAACCACAAATGTTAACCCTTCAGCTTTCATCCTTTCGAGATCCCTTAAAACATGTTCGGGATCCCTTGAATCGAAATAAGATGTTCCTATCTCCATGGATCACCTCCTCACTGGATTTAGACGCCTCAGGAAGTTAAAAGTTCCCGGCTATTTTATCAGATTCAAGAAATATTCATAGATAAAAAGTGCATCTGGAGCCAATTCGGGATGGAAAGTGAGGGCAAGTCTATTGTTTTCCTGAACCATGACTGGAGAGTTCTGGTATTTCACAAGGACTTTCACATCTTTTCCGAGTTCAATAATCTTGGGAGCCCGGATGAAGACACCGGTAAATCCCTTTCCCTGGAATTCCAGTTTTGTCTCAAAACTCTCGATCTGGCGGCCAAATGCGTTTCGCTTTACCGTTATGTCCATCAGCTCGAAAGGTGTGTCTTCAACCTTATCGAATTCGTTCAATACCTTTTTTGCCATGAGAATAGCGCCAGCACATGTGCCCATGATAGGTTTCTCAAATTTCTGGATACTATCGAGTAAGCCCCACTTTTTCACAAGTCGCGAAATGGTTGTGCTCTCACCTCCTGGAAGGATTAGCGCATCGATGTTTGCAAGATCCTCAGGGTATTTGACAAAGATACTATCAACTCCAAGCTGATCCAGTACTTTTTTGTGCTCTGCAAAGTCGCCCTGTATGGATAGAATCCCGATTACCATTTCACCATCCTCTTGTTTGCAGCAGTTCCGACTCTGAGAGTTTAGTAACATCAACGCCCTTCATTGCCTGTCCGAGGGATCTGCTTATCCTTGCAAGTACTTTTGGATTGTCGTAGTAAGCAACTGCTTCGACAATGGCTTTTGCCATTCTGTCAGGGTCAGAGGACTTGAATATTCCACTACCCACGAAGACAGATTCAGCGCCGAGTTGCATCATGAGAGCTGCATCAGCAGGTGTGGCAATACCGCCTGCCGCGAAATTTGGCACGGGCAATTTGCCATGCTCGGCCACCCATTTTACAAGCTCGTAAGGTGCGCCAAGTTTTTTCGCCTCTGACATGAGTTCTTCCTCTGGTAGTACCGTGAGTCTTCTGATCTGGCCCATTATCTTTCTCATGTGTCTCACTGCCTCGACAACATTTCCCGTACCTGCTTCTCCTTTTGTTCTAATCATTGCAGCTCCCTCGCCTATTCTCCTCAGAGCCTCGCCGAGGTCCCGTGCACCACAGACAAAGGGGACTTTAAAGGCATGTTTATCTATGTGATGCTCTTCATCTGCTGGAGTAAGTACTTCTGATTCATCGATAAAGTCAACACCGAGCTCTTCAAGTATCTGTGCTTCGGCAAAATGGCCAATTCTGACTTTAGCCATCACCGGGATGGTAACAGCATCCATGATGGCTTCAATAATTGCGGGGTCAGCCATTCTGGCGACTCCCCCTTCTTTTCTTATATCAGCAGGAACCCTTTCAAGTGCCATAACGGCAACGGCTCCCGCTTTTTCTGCAATCTTCGCCTGCTCCGGGGTCGTTACATCCATAATGACCCCGCCTTTTAACATCTCCGCCAGTCCCACTTTCAGTCTATATGTGCCCTTCAAAATGTCCATTACTTATCACCTCCGGGAATTTCTAAATTTGATTATACCACGCCATGACCAACTGTTCAAGATACCCGGCTACCCTCCAAAAAACAAAATCCAGGTGTAATCAATTAGTGCGTGCAAATAGGATGAATTGGATACCCGTCCTGTCTTCAGATAAACATACCCATAGCCCATCCCGGCAATAGTGGCAAATAGAAAGTAAAGGAACCCACCCTCTGGACCATTGAGATGGGCAATGCCAAAAATGAGTGATGAGATTAAAAGAGTTTTAAACATGCTGAATCTCCCCCTGAGAATTCTGAACAAGTATGCCCTGAAAAGCAATTCCTCTGGATAGGCAACCACAAAGAAAATCAATGGAAACGATAGAATGCCAGAAATACTCGTATTTACTCTCACACTCAAAAATCCCGTTGCAATTCCAGCAGGGATTAGTATTATCGCAAGCAAGGCGAAGACCTTTAGTATGGTTCCCCATTCCGTTGGCTTTACTGAAAAATCAATGGCTTCGTCTTTTTTAAGGAGATAGTGAGCAAGGAGCACAAGAGTGGTAAAATAACCTGAAAATTCTCCCTGCGAAAGATTTGCAGGTATCAAATCTAATTCAACAGGCAACCAGAAAAGTAAGAAATTGAGCTGATAGAAACCCAGCCGATCCATTATCAAAATTACTGAATAGATGGCAACCAGCCTGAGGAATGTGTTAACCGATACAAAAATCAAAGGCAGGATGAATACAAATCCCCAGATTGGTCTGTACTTTACCTTAACGAAGTTTCGATATTTTCCGCAGAATAGCAACAAGAATGGTATTATTTGCAACAATTTACACCCACCTTCAATGCATGAGTGATGTTTTCAGGCAGAAAAATTAGAGCTGTAACAGCAAACGCATAGTGGAGAATCGCAGGAAGTGCAATCGTTCTGTACCGCCTGTAGTAACTTGAAAAAATCAGAATCATAAGAAAGGTGGTGAAAACGAGGAACACATTGGGAATGTGAAAGATAGAGAAAATTATCGAAACTATGAACTTTGGTTCTTTTACAGCGTTCTCAAGATTTTCGTAAATGAAGCAGAAGACGACGAACTCCTGAAAAACGCTCCAGGGCAGGTAAAATAGAATCCACAGATCCGGTGTTCTGACATAGCTATTTAAAATTCCATAAATTGCCATGAGGCTCAATATTGAGGAGGAAAACAGGATAAGTGACTTGGATAATTTAAAAGCAAAGCAGGTCTTTTTTATCTCTGTGCCGATCAACGAGAGTAAGGCGATGAAAATGAAAAGAGTGGGGAGAACTCCCCACTCTATCATCAGTATCGAAATGGAAAAGGCTAAAGGTCTAAGAATGTACGAAGGAAAGGGCATTACATTTTGAAATCATCCTTCGTAAGTCCGACATTGATTTTCAGGTCTTTGTAAATTGCCCTGTGGACGAGTTTTTCTCCTTCATACTCCTCTCTCACATAGGGCAGGTAGTTATCAGTTCTGATGTAGAGTCTTGCTCTATCAGCACCGTTCCACAGCGCAGGCTCAAGTCCTCTTGCCTCAAGTACAATGCATTCGATTCCATCCACTCTTCCACCAAATTCAGCCACTTTCACTTTGTCTTTGACTTTCATCCATGAGTTCAGGATAGAACCAAAGTCGCTTTTATCCACTCTGTGTCCTCTGAGTGAGAGGACTTTCTTGTCCGTGGGGTCAAGGGTGAGTTTTATTTTGGAAAGGATACCGCCCTTGTGCGCGCGAATCTTACCTGTCTCAGGGTTATACACGATCTCGGCACCCTTGCTTTTACCCTTGACAACCTTCATGTAGATCCAGTGAGGTTTCATGAACTTGTAAAGGTAAACGCGGTTCTCTTCTTTATCTCCCTTGGTCATGTGGCTGACGAGTGTGCACTGGTAGTCTTTTAGAGATTCAAATGCGGACAATGCTTTTGCCAGCACTGTGTCCGCACTGACCGGCGATAATGCAATCTGAAACATTAACAATAGTGATGTTAACATGATAAACCTCCTTAAAATTTTAATTGTTGGCTAATTTAGTTCGCCGGTCAGTCCTCTTCTTTATTTTCCTCCTGAGATTCTTCCACTTTGAGCTCTTCGATGCGCTGAAGCTCAGCCTTCAGAATCTCACCGAGATTAATCTTGGCAGGTTCAGGTCTGTACCTTGCAACTTCTTCTTTTTCTTTTGCCCTGTAGTATTCCCTTTCAGAGAGAAGGATTCTTTTTCTCTTGGGTTCAATCTTCATCACCTGAAGATTGAGTTCCTCACCCACCTGATAGTTTTTCGCAGGGTCTCCCTTCTTCTGAAGATGTGATACCGCGACAAATCCGTCGAGTCCCTTATCTACTTCAACGACGACACCCTTGTCTGTAATCTGTTTGATTGGAGCCTTGAGGTGAGTTCCAGGGGGAATCTTCTGTTCAATCTCGTCCCAGGGATTGGGGGAGAGATGTTTGAGTCCGAGATCGAGGAGTCTCTTTTTCTTGTCAATTTTGAGAACCTTGAGTCTGAGCTTCTGACCTTTTCTCAGGGCTTCTTCAGGTCTTGCAAACTTTTGAGTCCATGAAATATCTGCCACATGCAGGAATCCTTCAATGCCATCCTCAAGTTCAATGTAAGCGCCATAATTCTCGAAGTCTTTCACGACTCCCTTGACAACGCTTCCGACAGGATACTTCTCCTCAATGAGTGCCCAGGGGTCGGGCTGAGCCTGTTTCATTCCAAGGGATATTCTCTGCTTTTCCACATCGACATTCAGGACCACGACATCCACTCTTGCTCCCTCTTTAACGACCTCGGACGGGTGTCTCGGTGGTTTACCCCATTTCATTTCAGAGATATGGACAAATCCCTCAATTCCTGGTTCGAGCTCCACAAAGATTCCGTAGTCAATGATCTTTTTAACCGTGCCCCTGACAGTGGATCCGACAGGATATTTTTCTTTGACCTTCTCCCACGGATGGGGCTGAAGGAGTTTCAGACTCAGGGAGACTTTGAAGTTTTCAGGATCAACCTCAAGAACTTTAACTTTGACTTTGTCACCGGGTTTTACCACCTCAGATGGGTGTCCGATTTTTGTCCATGAGAGTTCGGAAATGTAGATCAAGCCGTCAATGCCACCTATGTCAACAAAGGCACCAAAGTCAGTAACATTTTTGACGACACCTTCGATGACATCGCCGGGTCGGATTTCCATGAGTTTCTGACGCAGTTTCTCCTGCTCTTCGAGCAGCACCTCGCGTCTCGAGACAACGATGTTTTTGCGAGCCTTGTTGATTTTGATAACCTTAACCGGGATGGTTTTACCGACAAAGGAAGGAATGTTCCTTACCTTGGTCAGGTCGAGCTGGGAACCAGGGAGAAATGCGTTGACGCCAAAAACTTCGACCATCAAGCCGCCTTTGACTGTTTTCAGAACTTTCGCCTCAACTGTCATGTTGGATTGGTAGGCTTCTTTGATCTTGTCCCATGCGAGCAGGAAGTCTGCTTTGTGTTTGGAAACAATTGTCCGGCCATCTCTGCCATCGAGGGCATCAATGAACACATTGACCTCTTTTCCGGGGACCAGCTCTTCCTCTTTGAATTCGGACCTTGGAGCCACTCCCTCGGACTTTGCACCTATGTCTATGTAAACTTCGTCTTTGAGGACTTTTACAATAGTCCCTTTTACTATGTCACCCTCTTTTGGGGGGTTGATCTTGCTCTCCAACAACTCAACGAATCCTGCGTCATCACCTCCTTTCTGGTTTTTTACCTCTTCCGCCACATTATTTGCCCTTTCCTTCTCCTTCATACTATCCTTAAACCTCCTTTGTGAAAGATTTTATTTTTTCTGCTACCTGTTGCACTATCCACGGTGGAGTCGAAGCACCAGCTGTGATCCCCACCCTTTCCACTCCCTCAAACCACTCCTTTTTTAACTCGTCCGGTGATTCGATGTGATAGCTAACTGTCCCCTGCATCCTGCTCACCTCATAAAGTCTCTTCGTATTTGAACTATTCTTCCCACCAACGATGATCATTACATCGGATCTCTTCGCAAGATCCGCCGTGATCTCCTGTCTCCTTTCAGTCACATAGCAACGGGTATTGATCGCACGAACCTCCTTTGCTGTTTTCAAAATTTCTCTTACCGTGTCTCCAAAGACATCGAATCTCGATGTTGTCTGAACGACCACACCTACCTTTTTGCCTTCAAAGTTGTAATTCTTCACATCCTCAGGGTTGTCAATTACCACAGCGTTGTCTTCCACATGCCCGAGTATTCCCTTTACCTCTGGATGATCCTTTTTCCCCACAATGACTACAAGATAACCCTCTTCGTAAAGCCTTCTCGCTGATAGTTGTGCATTATAGACAATAGGGCATGTAGCGTCAATTACCTTAAATCCTTTATTTTTCGCCTCTTCAATGACCTTTGGCGGAACTCCGTGCGTTCGAATGAAAATGGCTTTTTTGCTCGATTCTTCAAGTGAATTTACCGCCTTTATCCCCTTTTCTTCAAGCTCCCTCACAACTATCGGATTGTGGATGATAGGACCAAGTGTATCAAACTCCTCGCCTCTTTCTATTGCTTTATTGATCATGTTTAATGCCCTCTGCACACCGTAGCAGAATCCGGCATCTTCAGCTATCTCGATAATCATGCTTCCTGCAGCATCCTCCTTATGGATTTTTCAATCTCTTTCGTTAAAAGCTTCATCCCGTCCTTCCCTTTGAAGCTGGAAGGATAAAGTGGATTTCCAAATTTAACCTTTAATTCTTCTTTTCTCAAGACCCATGTCCAGAAAGGTTTCCTCGGTCCCTTTATGTATGTGGGAACAACTGGGGAATCTGTTTTTATTGCAAGAAGGGCAACCCCTTCTTTAAATGGAAGAAGTTCCTTTTCCGTCCTGTTTCTTGTTCCTTCAGGAAAGATGACCACAGCCTTTTCTTCTTTTAGGAGTTTCAAGGATTTCTTCAATGCGTCCTTTCCTCCGGTTAATCTTTTGATGGGGATTGCGTTGTAAGACTTTATAAGCCAGGCAAAAAGGGGATTGGGAATAAAAAGGTCCTCCTTGGCAAGAAAATAGAGCTCCCTCGGTGAAGCTATGCCCACAAGTGGAGGATCCCACGAAGAAATGTGGTTGGGCGCGATTATCACCCTCTTTTTTCGCCTCACATTCTTCTGTCCCTCCACCCTCATGCCAAAGAGGAATTTGAACAGATGATATAAGATAATCCATGCAAATCCCCATTTCATGGATCGTCACCAAATCTTTTCCTGACCTCCTCAATGATTTTCTCCACCTGTTCGTCAATTGTCAGATTTGTAGTGTCAAGGATAAACGCGTCTTCGGCCGGTTTGAGAGGGGCGAAAGCCCTGCTCGAGTCAATCTTATCCCTCGTCGCCAGTTCCTCCCTGACTTTCTCTGGCGACACTTCTATTCCCTTCTCCTTGAGTTCTTTTACTCTTCTCCTCACCCTCTCCTCAAGTGAGGCTTTCATAAAAACCTTCAGGTCCGCGTCGGGGAGAACATAGGTGCCGATGTCACGACCCTCAACCACGACTCCTCCCTTTTTTGCGAGTTTCCGCTGCAATTCAACGAGCACTTTTCTCACTCCTGGATACCGGGCAACAATGGAAACCTTTTCTGATACCTCGGGACTCCTGATAGCACTTGAGACATCTTCTCCATCCATGTAGGTCTTCAGGACTCCATCAACGCATTCCTGCCAGATTTCAGTATTTTTTGCGACTTCTACCACCTTTTCCTCGTCTTCGGGATCGATCCCGAGTCTCAAAACCTTTAGCGTAACTGCCCTGTACATGGCACCCGTGTCTATGGGAGTTAAACCCAGCTTTCTGGCAAGGAGTTTTGCAGTCGTAGATTTACCCGATGCAGCGGGTCCGTCAATGGCAATGGTGAGGTTTTTCATAGGTTGGGTTACATTATATCCGTGGAGATAACTGAATTCAAGTCAAAAAATGAGGGTGTTTGAAAAATATTTTACCGGTAATATCTTCACCTTTGTGTCAAAACTCCTTTCATTTCCCCTCCTGCTGGCAGGAGAATCTACCTTCACCTCACGGCTTTGCAGAAAACCAAAAGTTTCATTCTATCAACTGAATAAAAGTACATCCGACTTTCTCTCGTTTACACGATACTCAAAAATTTTCGATCAGGGTCTGAAGAAGACTCGCTTTCTAAAATTTTCCCATTCTGCGAGATTAAGAGATCACCTCTCACAGGGTGGAGAGATCAATTTATACCCCCACTCGCCGTGCTGTATGGGATTGCAGTCGTCCTCTCACGAAATGGGGGGAACACACTTAAACTCCTCTTCCGATTGTAGGTGAGGCTCACCAATCATCCTCTCATAGAGTGGGGAAGGTCACACTTAACCACTCCTT
>CAZNDM010000082.1:0-6583 GCA_964571845.1 uncultured bacterium
GGTGATCGAAAAAATTTTACTGGTGATCATTTTCCCTTTACTTTGCGGAAAAACTTCTTTATTTCCCTTTGCTTGCGAAATCCCAATTCGTGGAAGAGATTACACCTGACTTCCCCTACGGTTATGTGAGGGCTTATCCAACCTCCCCTCCCGCTTGCGGGAGGGGATTGAGGGGAGGGCGAAGAGAGCTCTCACAGCTTCTCGTAGCATTTTTACCCTTACTCTCCCAAATCCTTCCCCCAAGACATTCGCCTTGTGGGGGAGAAAATTGATGAGTGTCTCCCAGACAGTGCTAACATATCATGAGTGAGGAGGACGGCGAGTGTCCTTCCACACTACCAAACGCACCGGGAGGAGAAGTTAAAAAGTTAAATCTCTTTTATCCCAAAGGAATTTTTTTGAACAACATACTGTCAGGGATTGACGACGAATCTGAAAGTGAGTGTACCCTCTTCAATGTGAGGTTTTGATCTATCCTTTAGAGGTTCAAATTTCCATTGGTAAAGAACCTGTCTTATTGATTTTTCTGCCTCCGGGTTTCCCTTTTTCAGAAATTTTACGCTCTTTACATACCCGTTTTCGTCAACAGTAACTTTGACCTTAATTACGACATCTGACAGCAGGGGCAGTCTTGGAGGCAGGACATAGTTTACAAGTCTCCTCTGGCTGATAACACCTTCGATTTTCACATTGACCCCCGAGTTACCAAATATTTGCTGGGCAAGCTTTTTCTGCTCCTCTTCGATCTGTTTCCTTGCGAGCATTTCCTGCCTTATCCGTTCCTCTATTAACTCTTCTTCCGGTGTTTTCTCTTTGACCTTTATTTTGATTTTTTTCTCACCTGATGTCTTCTGAGCTGTGGGAGCTGTTTTTCTGATAATTGTGGTTGGAAGAGTCTGGATCTCCACCCATTCTTCTTCAGGTGGCGTTTCTGCCGGGGATACTGGTATAAATGCAAAGATCAGGAGTATAACAAGATGAATCAAAAATGAGTATATGTATTCTCTGGTCAGCTTCATTCTTCTTTGAAAGTTGCGATGAGGAGTTTTTCTCCACCTGCCTTCTTGGCTTCATCGAGTATTTTAACTGCCTGTTCAAGGGGAATCGTTGCATCCGCCCTCAAAACGATTATTTGCTTGGGATTTTGTTCAAGTAACTGCTTGACTTTTGCAGACAGAGCTGAGAGACCCACAGGTTTCCCGTTGAGGAAAATTCCCCCTGCCTTTGTCACGGTGATAACAATCTGTTTACTAACAGTTGTTTTTTCACTTGTCGTAGATTTCGGCAATCTGACTCTTATGCCCTTCTGCACTACATAGGTGGATGTTAAAAGAAAGTAAATAAGGAGGAGTAATACAATGTCTGCGAGTGAAATAAAATTAAACACAGACATGGGTCTGTGTTTCATCTCAAATTTCATGGCTGTTTCACCTCACTCAAGAGATCCAGCAGCTCTATGGAACTGTTTTGCATTTCAAAGACAATTTCCCTTACTTTACCCACCATGTAGTTGTAGAGGAAGTAAAAGATAATACCAACAGTGAGTCCGACTGCGGTTGTTACAAGGGCTTCCCATATACCGCCTGCAAGGACCGAAGCATCAACAGCTCCTCCAAGAGCCTGGATTTTCATAAAGGCTTTTATCATTCCCGTAACGGTTCCAAGAAATCCAAGCAAAGGAGCAGTACTGGCTATGGTTGCAAGTGCGTCCAGATTTTTCTCAAGTCGATAGATTTCCACATCTGCCGCATCAATGATGGAATTTCTGATCTCTTCTCTCGTGCCGCCAAAGCTTTTCAGTCCGGCATAGACTATTGCTGCAATGGGACCTGTGGATTCCTTTGCCCTTCTTAAAGCTTCCTCAAAGTTGCCCTTGAGTACGATGTTTTTTATCTCCAGCATAAATATCCGTGTGTTTGTCCTTGCACGCCTGAGGACAAGCAGTCTTTCGAATACCAGGGCAAGCCCGATTATTGAAAGTAACAGTATCAGCCAGACTATGATTCCTCCTTTGAGGAGAATTTCAAGCAATGTGAATTTCATCGAAAAAACCTCCTTTAAAATTTCAAAGTAAAGCCAAGTGTTAATGAGAAACCATTACTGATATCGTATCCGGCAGGTGTGAAGATCTCGTATCCCTCTTTTACAGGGTTCGTCAGCTCAACGAAGGCACCAAAGCTCCCAGCAATTGTTTTGTAGAGCTCAAGTCCCTGAGAGATAACGATATCATCACCGAAAAGGGAAACAGTTACACCAAGCTTAATTCCAGGGAGAATGCCACTTTCAGGGTTAATAAATGAAATCGTCCCCCTGCCACCGGGAAGGAGTGTGTCGGCTTTAAATTTGTCTGTGAAAAATGTTTCACCTGATATTTCAAATCTATCTGGATTCCCGACTTCCAGCCGTAGAACCGCTCCATCGGTCTCGATCGTATCAGTTCCAAAGGTCCAGAAATTTCCTCTCCTGATCAACAATGGTGTTTTTGAAAACTGCCTGTAACCGGCAAGGGCTTTTATGTTTATCCGATCTCCAGAATAGTCAAAGCCGGTTGTTACTTCAAAGAAATTTTCGTCCAACCTTTCAAAATCACCGACAAATGCCGCATTCCTTAAAATATCAGAGTAATCAGCCATCTTCACGATTTTTTCCGCATTTGCCAGGATTTTGAATTTTGAGCCAAGAGGGAAAATCAGATTGAGACCACCGAGGAGTGAGCCTTTTTCACTGTTTGCATACGCATAGCCCGCATAGGCGTGAGATTTCAACTTCCCTGCTCCAAAAAACATTCTCAAAATCCCTGAAGACAGTGAGAAATCTCCAAGTGTTCTGTAGGTCAGTAATCCGGAGATTTTGAACTGATCCACATAGCCTGCTTCAAGCTTTACATCCAGAGCGGTTTTGTTATTTGTATCCAGAGTGTCGCACTTTGATGTCAAAAAAGATGTACCGAGTCTGGTCCTGAAGAAAATTCCCTTCGGGACGGGCAATCTGGCATATTCTACGGCAAATGATGGTATGAATTGTGTTACATCGAGGCTTGATGAGCCGTTTGCCGCTTTTTCAAATCTTCCGTATATTTTTCCTGAAAGTCTAAAGAGAGATGAGTTTGATAATTTCCTGAAATAATGTCCGAAACCTTCCAGCTCTGTAACCCCTCTGTCTCCGCCGACTGGTCCGAGGAATTCAAAGTTTCCTATAACAACTTCATTTTCTTTGCTCCTGCCAGCAATTGTTTGAATGTGGACATTGTTACCGTATCCAAATCCCAGAGATGCAAACAGGATTTTTTTCTTTTCGTTACTTTCAGGCGGTTTGATTTCAATTGTTTTAACAGGGAATTTATCAACGATGAAACCAGCAAGATCCGGGTCAGGAATAGGTATGGATGTTCTGAAACCCGGTACAACATCTACAATTCCTCTTCTTGCTTTCAATGTATCTATTCCAACAATTGTAAATTCCTCAAGTCTCAAAGCGGGAAACTCCTGTGCCGCAAGAAAACCTGTTATTAGCAGGATCAAAAGCCTCTTCATTGCTGACCTTCCTTCTGTTTTTCTTTCAATTTTTCCTCTATCAGCCGATCTTCGATCTCCTTCGCCCGTTTTTCAACTTCCTCTTTGTAAGGTGAATCAGGGAATTTCCTGAGAAGTCGCCTGTAAACGGTCAGAGCTTCTTCAAGCCTGTTCTCCTCCTCATACAGTTCGCCTGCTTTGAGTAAAGCTTCCTGTGCTACATCAGGATAGAGTTTTTCGTAAATTCTGTATGTCGTAATGTACTCAATAATCGCCTCCTGCGTTTCTCCCATATCTCTGTAAATGTCAGCCATGAGAAGACTTGCCCTGGCTGCTATGTCGTCTGACCGGTTCTTTTTGACAACTTTAAGCAATGCAAGAGCCGAATCGTACATTGCTTGCTCTTTCAATCTGGATGCGAGGTACAATCTCGCCTCATCGGCAACAGGATTATCCGGGTACCTTTTCAGAATTTTTTCCATCATCGAATCAGCGGCGAGTGTATCACCAAGGTTTATATAGGAGTACGCAAGTACGCGGTATGCCTCCGGATACTTGGCAGTTTCCTCTCGGGTATTCTTTAAAAATTTTAGCATATTCTCAACGGCACTGTGGAAATTACCCATTCTGAAATTACACTGAGCAATGTAATAGTAAGATTCAGGGATTTTCAGTGCTTTACTGAAAGCGTTAACAGCCATGTCACAGCTATCAAGTCTAATGTAAGACATTCCTATCCAGAAATAAGCCTTGTGAACCAGTTTTTGACTTGGAAACCTGGTTGTAATCTCGCTGAAAGTTTTTATCGCCTCTTCATACCAGCCCTGGTTAAATTGATATTCGCCTTTTTTGAAAAGAAGAGTCGCGGCTATAACAGGAGGAGAGTTGTAAATCAGAGAATCAAAGAACGCGTAGGCTTCCTGATCTCTGCCAATTTGACCTGCACTCTGCAAAAATCCTTCAATTGCATCATCAACAAGGTCACTACCGGGAAACTCCTCAATAATTTTTCTGTAGATCTCGTAGGCATTTTCATACATTCCCTGATTGTAGTAAAGGTCACCGAGTTTGTAATAGGCAAGTGCCCGAAGTTTGGACTTTTTATCACGGTAGATTTTTTCGTAAATCTCCGCAGCCTTCTCGTAATTTTCAAGGCTTCTATAACATTCTGCCATCATCAAGAGAGCCACATCCTTTGTCTTCTTTTTAACATTTGCCCTGTATACCTTTTCAAACAGTCTCAGTGCACGGGTGAATTTCCTCATCCTGTAATAAGTAAGTCCGAGGTGCCAGAGTGCATCGTAATAGAGATCATCCTTATTCTTATGAAGTTCAATAAACTTCTCGTAATAGCGAGCAGCAAGTCCGTACTGCCGCCTGTTAAATTTACAATCACCAATGTACAGGAACGAGAGCTCGTAAATTCTGGATGTATCCGAGTAATTTGATATGACCTGATAAAAATACTTTTCTGCCTTTATGTATTTCCTCTGCCAGTACTTAAGGAGCCCTCTTTCAAAGTATGCGTAGTACAGAACATCTCCGAATGCCCGGGATCGTATTATTTTAACCAGCTCGTCCTCCGTGTACCTGTACATTTTCATCTTGAAATAGGTTTTTGCCCTGTAAAGATGAATCCACTCTCCGATGGAGTCAGGTACTTCCTGAAGAGCTTCCTCTGAAAATGCCACGAGATCGTCATACTTACCGAGGTAGTAAAGACTCATAACAATTCTGAGGGATACATAACCTCTGATTGCGGGATCTTTTAAACCATCCTGCGCAACTGAAAAGAAGTTGATCGCATCCTTGTACCTCTTCTGCAGAAAGGATATCTCACCGAGCATGAAGTAAACCTGAGGTTTTATGGGCAGTTCCTGGGAAAGGTGCTGTGCCTTTTCGAAGTATTTGTATGCCTCACCGAGCCGATTGTTTTTAAACTCTTCAAGCCCGAGTAAGTAGTTGGCATAGGCGGCAAGATAACTTTCTCCGTAAGTATTTACAAACTTTTTAAGGGCATTCAAGTAATCCTCGTGCTTCTTTGCTTTTTTGAAAGAAAGTATTTTCACAAAATTGGCATAAGGGGGAAGAAAAGCTGTCCCTGCAGTTAGTACAGAATCCATCCGGGCAATAGCGGATTTTGTGTTCCCCTTCTTGTAATCAATTAGTCCCAGAAGGTAGGTTCTTAGTGGTACGACATTTTTTTCAAGTTCCCTGGCGCCTGATAAAAGCTCCTCGGCTACTTCGATGTTTCCCCTCAAAAGCTCGATGTAGCCATGAATCAAATTGACAACTGGAATATCCTTTTCCTTGAATTTTCCTCTCGATATTATGTCGAGAGCACTCTGAAAGTCCCCCTTCCTGACCATGAGGATGAGGAGTATCAGGTGCAGGTCCCTTGTCGTCGGATCTGATGGAAATAGTTGAGCATATCTTGAAAAATAATACGCGCCGTCATCATAGTTCCCGGTCAAAATAGAGAGCTTTCCGGTCCACAGAAGAGCCTGCTTGATGACATTGACCTTTCCACCGCTGTTGAGAAGATCTTTCAAAATCTGAATTGCGATGAGCGTATCCCCACGAGTTACATTGAAAAGTGCCTCACGAAGCTTGATGTACTGGTTTAGAGGACTCGCAGGAAAAAGTGAACGAAACTTTGTAAGTTCCTGAGAAGGATAGAAGCCATCTTTGAATTTCTGGATAATGATATTGTACAGTGCAAGCTGTTCGGTCTTGATGTTACTGGCTTCTATAAAAGATTGGACAGATTTTTCGTAAACTTCACCTGGCGTAATGGAAGAAGCCTTACCCAGAAGATATGCCTCCCAGTATGCGGATAGCTCCATGAGAACAGGAGTTTTCTCAGTCTGGGAAAGGAGCTCATATTCCACTGACCACAGGGAATCTCCGTCCAGCATCTGGACACGCTGGAGATTACCCGTGTAGAATTGAAAAAATAATACTGCAAGGAGAAAGCTCACCATTGTTTTATAACATAATGTGAGCCTTTTTTACAGTCAAGTAACTGAGAAAGGGTGTTCGGAAAATATTTTACTGATAATCACTTCCCC
>CAZNDM010000083.1:0-7861 GCA_964571845.1 uncultured bacterium
AGACACTTCTCAATCTCCTCCTCCACATTGCAATAACACTGTGATAGAATCCGCTCACACACTCCTCACAGTGCAATAACACTGTGGGGGAATCCACTCACAAATTCCTCCCCCACAGTGCAAAAGCACTGTGGGGGAGGATTAAGGAGGGGGCAAATAAGCCGATCTGACAAAGAAAAACAAGAAAAGCTCTCCTTGCCCTCCCCTTAATCCCCTCCCACTCCGTGGGAGGGGAGTTTGTAGAAGACTCCTCCCACTTCGCAGGAGGGGATGTTGTATGTGGATCTCCTCACATGCAGGAGGAAATAAAGAGTTTTTTCGAAAAGTCAAAGAGAAAAAAATCACCGGTAAAATCTTTTTTAGACTCGTTTCAGGGTTGCTTGGACACCAGAACATCCGTTTTATTGGGTATTCAAACCAAGGAGTTCAGGGTTACCCGGACACTGGAATTCTCCTTCAGATACTAAAGGGGAAGGGAATGGGCGTTTTTTAAAACTCTACTGTAAAAGCGGCAAGGTCCCGATTCAGGTGATCATTCCAACGAGATCTCTTATTTTTATTGTGAGCATGGGTGATGGGGGTGCAGGCAGGCTGCCTGCACCCCCATCACCCATGCTCACCTCTCCTTCCTCTCAGATGACCCACCACCAAAAACCAGATTGAAAGAAGCGACCAGACTCGACCTGCTCCAGTCAGGTGGATTCAGCACTTCACCACCATCGTCAAGCTTCCACACAGGCTTCGTGTAAAAAGCATATCCCACTTTCATAAAAACCCCGGCATACCTGTTTAAAAACACAAGAAAACCAAAGGAAGGCATAAGCGAAATAGACGACGAAATAAGCACCTTCGAACTTCTCCTCGGATTGACGATCAATGAATCAAAACTCTGATCACCGTTGGAAGGATTTAGCGTCATACTGTAACCAAATCCACCTATGCCGATCAGAATACCTCCCAGCATTCTTTTACTCTCAAAAACCGTATATCCGAGCTCAAAGTATCCACCACCACCTGAAAGGATAATTTCAAGTGAATCCGATGTAACACTCTGTCCGGCGCCAAAACCACCACCACCTATCCACACTTTGTTAACAATTCCGTAACCCAGTCCACCCCATCCATAGCTCAGATCCGAGAAATTCTCTATTCCGTGAGATGTGAGCACATGGTTCAGTCCACTCATGTCGGTCTTCGTCACATATCCCCCAAATCCACCAAATCCCCCATAAAATCCTGCGATCAGTATGATTGTGTTGATCATTTTTCCACCTCCCAGTTTACCTTGTTGTTTAACATATACCCGTAAATTCCAACACTGATAGATCCAAGTGACAGGACAATTACTGGGATATACCAGCTCATACCTATAAAACCGCCAATGGCAGATGTTAGAATGAGCACAAGAAACCAGAAAGTTAGAATTCTGGATCTTGTGAAGGCTGCATTTATTCCAAAAAACATACCCACCATGATTGCAAAGTGGTAAGAGAACAGCTGTGGTTTTTCCCACAATCTGTAGGCAAATAACTGTGCAATTATTGAGAATACAACGACGAAGAAGGTTATACCTATCGAATCTGTAAGGTAGCTGCCACCTGTTTTTCTGTGTCTTCGACTTCCGAGAAATTTAGGGAGAATGCCAAAGCCAAGGGTTGAGCAGATGGCGATTCCAAGTAAAAATCCGGCAAATTTGAGGAAGAAAACAAGTCCATAAAAAATTGAGCCAGAAATCAGCCAGACCATCAGACTGGATTTAAAATTTTTGAAGTTCGGATCGAGAGAAGAGAAAAAGGCAGCCGGGATCCACAGGTATATCCAGTATTCAAAGTGACCAAATAAGCTGAGAATGCCGGAGATAAGTGTGTAGAGTCCCCATGCAAGGTACGGGACATAAAAATCTGCCAGCAATCTCAGGCGCAAAAACGCCAGATACTCGGCGATGTCGAGAACATCATCAATTTTTTTATTCACCATATTCTTACCTCCTGAAGTTATTTAAAATTTTTCCAAGCTCTTTTAAAAAATCTTCGAGTGCTGCCTCTCCTTCTGGTGTGATTCTGTAAATCGTCTTCGGCTTTCTCTTTTCAAAGGTTTTTTCCACTTCAATCAATCCCGCCTCTTCGAGCTTTCTGAGATGGGTGGCAAGATTACCATCTGTTGTTGAGATGGCGGCTTTCAGGTCTTTGTAACTCATCTCCCTGTTTTTAGCGAGAAGGGTCATAACGGCAAGTCTGTATTTGTTGAAAAGAAGGCTCTCGAGGTCCATTTTTAATCTCCTTTTACAAAGAACTTTGTATTGCAAAGTATATTGTAACCAAAAGTCAGGTCCCTGTCAAGGGGGGTCTCCTTCTCGCCCTGGTGACACTGTCTGAATCGGGCATTCGGACTCTAACATCTTAAATGGTAGGAATGGCAATCACGGAATCGGCTTATTTCAAAAATCTGCCTCAAAAAATTTTTCGAATACTTAAAGAATTCAACTCTCCGGATATGTCAAACTCCTGAATTTGTAATACGCTGCACAGGTTCCCTCAGACGAAACCATACACGGGCCAACAGGGTGATCAGGTGTACACCCCCTGCCGAACAGTTTGCATTCCGTTGGCTTTGCTTTCCCCTTCAGGATCTCCCCACACAGACACAGAGGATGTTCACGAGACTCCCGCTCCGGCAATTCAAAATGTTCCTCGGCGCTAAAACGCCTGTTCTTCAGCCTCAATCCACTCATCGGGATCACTCCGAGCCCCCTCCATGTGTCATCTGCCTTCTCGAAAACACTATCAACAAGCTCCATAGCTTTCCTGTTGCCCTCTGGCTTTACTGCGCGGGGATACATGTTTCTCACATCTTTAACACCTTCTGACACCATTTTTAAAATTTCAACAATTGCGAGCAGGATGTCCACAGGTTCAAATCCGGACACAACTGCCACTTTGCCAAACTCGCTTTTAATAAATTCATACTGGACAAATCCTGAAACCGTGCAGACATGGCCGGGCAAAAGGAAGGCATCAATCTCCATCTCCGGATCCTCGAGAAGAGCTCTAATCGGCGGAGGCATGATTTTATTTCCTTCGAGAATAAAGAAATTTTCTATTCCATTTTTTTCAGCTTCCCTGACAGTAAGGGCAATTCCTGGCACCGTTGTCTCAAACCCCACGGCGAGAAAAACGACTTTTTTATCCGGATTCTCAACTGCAACTCTGAGAGATTCGACTGGAGAATAAACAACCCTTACATCACCACCTGACGAAGCGAGCGAAATCTCCGTTCCCGGCACCCTCACCATGTCCCCAAAAGTCGTAATTATCACATCCCCCATCCTCGCAAGATCAATGGCACGATCAACATAACTGACCGGTGTTACGCACACGGGACAACCGGGTCCTGAAATCAGCTCAACTTTTTCCTCAACAAGTTTGTGAATCCCAAACCTTCGGATTGACATAGTATGGGTGCCGCACACTTCCATTACCCTGATTCTCTTATTGATCCTTATGGATTCAACGACCTTCAGCAGCCTTTTTACTCTCTCACTATCCCTGAATTCATCCAGGTATCTCATCGTCAAAAAATATCTCCTCTATCAGTCTCAAAGTCTCCTGCGCGTCCTTCTCACTTAGCTTTTGAATTGCAAATCCTGCGTGAACGATCACATAGTCCCCCACAGAAACATCTTCAAGCAGATCAATTCTTATATCCTGGACAAAGCCAGAGATCTCTGCCTTTGCCGTCCCAAACTCTCTGTTGATTTCAATTATCTTCATGGGCACACCAAGACACATGTTAACCTCCTCTTTGCAATGCCGCAAAAATAGCCTGTCCCAGAGATACACCCCCATCGTTTATTGGCACTTCTTCGTTAAAATACCCATCCTTTAGCTTTTCGAGTATGTATCTGTTCTGAAA
Source organism: uncultured bacterium (assembly GCA_964571845.1). GTDB lineage: Bacteria > Hydrothermota > Hydrothermia > B15-G9 > WFZT01 > WFZT01. The sequence continues at coordinate 3,913 of CAZNDM010000083.1, forward strand.
AACTCCGCCTGAATAAACAACGACATCGTAATCTCCCCTGAATTTCTCCTTTATCCTCTCGATGATCCACACAAATGTATTGTGAATTTTTGCAGAAATCCGCTGGACTTCCTCTCCCCTTTCCCTATCTTCAAAAACCCTGCTGAAGAAGTCAAAAGAGTCAATTACCACCCTGCCATCCTGATCGATGAAAGAAATTTCATAGTGATCTCTCTCGTGCTTATCAGCCAATGCCTCAAGCTCCATGGCAGCCTGAGCTTCAAACTCCACATGGTGCCTGATACCAAGAAGTGACGCAAACGCATCAAAAAGTCTCCCCACGCTACTCGTCTCAACCCTGTTAAAATCCACGATCTTCCAGAAATCCAGTGTCTCTTCAGGTAAATCGTCAGCCCACTTAAAAGGTTCACCGAAAATCTCCTTTAAAAATCCAGCAACTATCCGCCACGGCTGCTTTACGGCAGCTTCACCTGTTGGTAGGAAGAAATATCTGAAATGTGCCACCCTCCTGAGTTCATGGGGCTTACCGAGGAAAACCTCGCCACCCCAGATTCTCCCGTCTGTTCCATACCCTGTACCGTCAAAAGCGAATCCGAGAATCCTTTTTTCAAAGAGGTTCTTTTCACCGACAACACTCAAAATGTGTGCCATGTGATGCTGTACCTTTACAACCGGCACACCCCACGAGTCCGCCATCTCCGTCGTGGGATACTCAGGATGCATGTCACAGGCAACTATGTCAGGTTCAAGCTCAAATAATTTAGAAAAATGAGCTAAAACCTCCCTCATGTACTCAAGATTCTGAATACTATCAAGGTCTCCGATGTACTGGCTCATGTATGCCCTGTCTCCCACAAAGAATGTGAATGTATTTTTCAAAAGCGGTCCAAGGGCAAGGATCGTCTTGTCAGTCCGGATCCCCACATTTACAGGAAGTGGCACAAATCCCCTTGCGCGTCTCAATACCTGAACCCTCTTTTTAACAACCCTCGCAACCGAATCGTCTATCCTCATGTGAATATCCCTGTTGTGGAGCAAAAAATACCTGACCCTGTTTTTGAACCGTTCAACCATCTCTTCGTTTTCGGATATTATGGGATTTTCTGAAACATTACCGCTCGTCATTACGAGTGGTCCATTGAACTCTTTCAAAATCAAAAGATGGAGTGGCGTGTAGGGCAGCATAATGCCCACTGTGTCAAGGCCCGGGGAGATCTGTTTGGAGATCGGCGCATTCTTCCTCAATCCGAGCAGTACTATCGGCGCCTGCCATGATTTTAAAAGGACCTCCTCTTCCTTTGAGATCTCAGCAATTTTGTGCGCCCATTCGAGATCAGGCACCATTATGGCAAAAGGCTTGGAACCTCTGCCCTTGATCTCTCTGAGCTTTGAGACAGCCTGAGTGTTGCGCGCATCACAGGCAAGATGGAATCCCCCAAGTCCCCTGATCGCGACAATTTCACCTGATCTCAGGATACCTGCTACCTTTTTTATAAGTTCAGTCGAATATGTGTCCACACCGTCGGGGCTCAACAAAACAACCTCAGGTCCACACACAGGGCACGCGTTGGGTTGAGCATGAAATCTTCTATTTAGAGGATCCTCGTACTCGGCTCTGCACAGATCACACATCTCGAACTTTTCCATGGTCGTATTGGGTCTATCGTAAGGAAGGTCTCTGATTATCGTGTATCTTGGTCCGCAGCTGGTGCAATTTATGAATGGATAGTAGTACCTGCGATCAGAAGGGTCCAGAAGCTCCTTTTTACAATCCTCGCAAATTGCAATATCAGGCGGGATCACGAAATCCCGTCGTGCCCGTCTGTCAGATGGTAAAATTTCAAAACCGGTGTATCCTCGAACCGGTCGAATTCTAAAGTCAATTTCTCTTACAAAAGATGCAGGTGGGGATTCTTCCCTTATTTTTCTGATAAAATCCTCAATGTCCCTCTCTGAACCTTCGACTTCGATAAACACGCAGTCGGAGTTATTTTTTACAAATCCCCTGAGATTCAGTGAACGGGCGACTCTATAAACAAATGGTCTGAATCCAACGCCCTGGACAATGCCACGAACCCTGATCTCAGCCCGTGTATCCGTCATAAATCTCCATAGCTCTTCAAAGCAATTGCACGAAACCTATTCTCGAGAAAGCTTGCTATGGGTCTAACAGATGCATCTGATTTTCTGGAAAATTCAAAAAGTTCAAAATTTCCGTTCAACCGTGCAATTGCATCCCTGACCTTTTTTACATCAAATTCAAAGTGGGGCTTCAGATCTGTTTTTGTCAAAACCACAGCATCAGCCAGAGAAAACATGAGAGGATACTTCAAGGGTTTGTCATCACCTTCAGGTATAGAGTGGAGAACAAGCTTCAGAAGGTCGCCAATGTCAAACTCAGCGGGACAGATTAGATTTCCAACATTTTCGATAAACACAAAATCAAGGTCTTCAAGTGGGAGGTGATCGAGGGCTGAACCCACGAAGTGGGCGTTGAGATGGCAGGAGCTTGTATCAAGCTGGACAACTGGTATGTTGTAGGCTGAAAGCTTTTCGGCATCAACTGTCCCCGCATAATCACCCTCAATTACCGCGATTCTATACGCTGGTTTTAACACCTTTATCAGAGCCTCTATCAGAGTGGTCTTACCACATCCCGGTGATCCCATAATGTTGACTGCCAGTACATTGTTTTTCTTGAAAAGATCACGGTTTACCTGTGCCTGGTTTTCGTTCTTTTCAAGAACACTTTTCAGGACTTTTATCTTCATCGTCAACCTCCATGTATTCAATGATAAAATCTTTGCCACTTAAAACATCAACGAAAATGCTGCCACATTCGGGGCAGACGGGCAAAAGGTCCCCATTCGACTCAAATTCTCTGCCACACTCCCTGCACCTGCATTTGCCGGGGACCATTTCTATGTCCATAACAGTATCCTGAAGTTCAGGATAATCTTTTTTCAAAATTTCAAAATAAAAGTTGACAGCGTCGGGCTGAAAGGTGGAAAAGGACCCGAGGAGGAGCTTAACGCGCCTGATGTGACTGACTCCGTGCCTGTGGGCTTCTTCAACGAGGATATTGACAATTTCCTGTGTAACCGAGAGTTCATGCATATATCACTATTATGGCATAAATCCATTAATGCTTCAAGTTGCATAGACTCCAGTTTTCGCATCTTCTGAATACTGCTCATACACCCAGTGGATAAATGGAGTCAGGGCGGCAGCTGCGTACGCAGCTGCCGCCCTGACTGGATCTCAAGAGGAGGGAATTATCTCAATATCATCAACTTCTTCCTCAACGACCGATTGTCGTACTTCAGTATGTAGAAATACACACCTGACCTGAGCAAACTACCAGTATCGCTCCTGCCATCCCAGTTGACAGAATACACTCCAGCCGCCATCCTTCTGTCTATCAGCGTTGCAACTCTCTGACCCAGAATGTTATAAACCTTCAGTGAAACCTTCCCCGCCCGTGGTATTCCGAAAGAAATGGTCGTTCTCCCCGGAAACGGATTGGGATAATTTTGCATCAGGAAAAGCTTTTCCACACCCGAAGTCTCCTCGCCAATACCGGTCGCCTCACTCGTACTCAGGGCAATCGCCCATCCACCTTTCGATCCATCCCGGTCAAAAACACCCTTTGTCTCAGACCAGTTGGGTACAAATGGATCCTCATTAAATGTGTACTGAATGTATTTGCCATCAGCTCCTGCTGAATCCTGAACGCCAATGGTCGCGTTATCATCTGCCGACTGATACGAGGACATATTTTTATACTGAAACTTCACATAGGAATTGCCGTTGCCCGTTGTGTAGAATATCACCTCAAAGTTAAACAGACGGGAAGTATTGTATCTCGGCACATTTCTCCATTGAATGACAGCCGAATCCGACCATACTTTTACATAAACAAGGCTATCAGCTCCACCTGTGTTACTTG
>CAZNDM010000084.1:0-25718 GCA_964571845.1 uncultured bacterium
CCCATTCAGGTGCAATCTTGACACTTACAGACATGGGGATTAATATCAAAATCAACCGGTGCGCCCGTAGCTCAACAGGATAGAGCGACGGACTACGAATCCGTAGGTTGGGGGTTCGACTCCCTCCGGGCGCGCCACTTAAATTTTTATGACTCTGCTTTTAATCGTTCACTTTCTCTGGTTCCCTGTCAAACCTGCAGAAAGACCTCAGCCGAAGAAAGCTGCCCTTTACTCACTACTTTATCCCGGTCTCGGTGAATATTACTCCGGACAAAAAAGAAAGGCACTTGCAATCTCCACTATTGCAACCTTTTTTCTCGTCAAAAGTGCTGTTCACTACTGGAATTACCGCGTTTATCGTGACGACTATCTTGAAAACGGGTTCTATTCTTCCAAGATCGAGTATGAAAATCAGTTTAGATCATTCATGAGTTCTGTCTTCTGGTATCTGGGAGTTCTCGGTTTTTCAATGGTTGATTCTTACATCTCTGCTCACCTTGCAGGGTTTGAAAACGAAAACACGGCCATTGAAAACCAGTTTCACACTGAATGATAAAATTTTTCCTGTTTTTAATACTTTCTCAGTTTCCACCTGATACAATTTACACTCCGGTGTATTATCCAACCCCATCATTACCACAGTTCAACGGAAGTGTAGTAGATACTTCAGCCGGTGTGGTGATTACGCGCATCAGTGAATATGACAGTTCAGAAGGGTGGTACCCAAGGCACGATTATTCCAAAATCCAGCCCTGGAATGCGGACATGACAATGTACAAATTTTATTCTGTCGCAATCTACGATGCGCAAACTCACCAGAAGATACGGGAACCTGTCGGAATATACTACAGTCTCTGGTCAAATACAGATCCTGACCTTATATACAGCTTCAGGGAGGATGGGGTGATACAGACCTACAGGGTATCCACAGAGGAGCTTGATACCATTTTTCAGCTGGAAGGATTTGACATTGTTAAAGTCGGTCCGGGTGAAGGTAACATTGACAGGTATGATAGACATGTTGCTCTTGCCTGCAGAAGGGAAACTGACCTTTTCGTCGTCATATTCGACCTCCAGACACACAGGATTGTTTCAACAAAAGTGTTTCAGGGAGCCTGGGGAAACTCAGAGTATCCAGAGTACATTGACTGGGTATCAGTTTCTCAATCAGGCGAGTACACAGGAATAATGTGGGATACTCGAAGGACATCGCCATCCAATCCCTACCGGGGACACTATGGAGTCGAAATTTACAGAACGAGTGATCTCACATTTCAGAGAAGGATTGTGGACTACGGGAATCATGGAGATTTCTGCGTTGATCAGCAGGGGGATGAAGTCTTTGTACAGTTCTATGGGGAAGGTGGTTCTGTGCACTCATACAGACTCAGGGACGGATATCATCGTGTGTTACATACCCATCCTGATTTTGGATATGGCGATGCTCATCTTTCGTGCAGGAATCTAAACCGACCGGGATGGGCATACTTGAGCACAGATCCTGAGAGAGGCGGTATGATTGTAGCGCTAAAATTGGATGGGAGCTTTCTTGTTGAGAACTTTGGACACCATTTCAGCAGCGCCTATAATTACACAAAGAGTCCTATGCCAGTTCCTTCTCCGGACGGCAGGATAGTTATGTTCAACAGCGACTTTGGAGATTCACTTGATCCGGAGCTCGTTTATGTGTTTGAAACAGAATACCAGCCGGTCAGTATAAGTGAAAGTGAAGTAACTGAAGAATTCAAAGTAAACGCCCTTTTTGATATTCTTGGTAGAAGAGTGTATGGGGTAAGACAAGGCAGACCGCTGAAATCAGGTCTGTATTTTTTCAGAAAGAGGAACGGCATCGAAAAAATTCTCATAATCAGGTGAAGCGGGTATAACTTCAATTTTCCCAAAAGCTGGTAAATACTTTAGCCATGCTGGTTCTTTTGATTGCCCTTGTTTTGCTGGAGCCCGACGAATTGATCGAAAATCCCATTGACATCAACCATGCTGGATACTACGAACTGGTAGAGATTCCCTTTCTCAGAATCGATCAGATCGAAGTTCTACTCAAATTGAGGCCTTTTAAAGATTTTCAGGATATGGTGAGAAAGACAAAACTCGATCCCATCACCGCAAACCTTATTAAGGACTACATTTATTTCTCATCCTGGACCATCAAAAGGGTAAAAATGAGCTTTGCCCACACGACAAAAAGATACTACGATCTATATATCAATACGAATAAATCAGCACTTTCAGTGGGTGTCAGAGACACTCTTGTGAAGTACAAATTTTCGGTTAAAGGAAACAATTTTTACATCTCATCGGGTACGATTTATCCAGTTATATCAAAGCATTCTGAGAGAGTTAGAGTTTACACCTCCTACACAAAAAATCCCGGAATTTTTGTTGATTACAGAGGCGCGGATCTCTTTATTTCTGAGAAGGTGATCTACACATCGACGCCCCCATTTCACAACTTCTCCGCATTTTTCTTGAAATCACAGGGAACTGCATACGGCATAATTTACACTTATGGATCATCGAAAGCAAACATTCTGGTTAGAATGTTTACAATCAAAAGTCCTGTTGCTGAAGTTGCGGCATTCAGAAAATTCAGCGAATCGTATTTTTCGGCTGGCTTCGTGCTATCAGGTGATACGGTGGAGTCGTCTGTTTATTTCAGTACCCTTATGAAAATTACACAATTCTTGAGCCTGAAATTTTACTCCCGTACTAATCTGAATGATAATCCTCGCACATCTTCATTTTTTGAGATTTTTATACCGTGCGGAGTTTCTATTAGCTACAGATTGCAGGGAGAAACAAACACCTTGAAGGTTAAAAATCCATTAACTCCCGACGACACAGTTTCTGCTTTTTTAAAATTTGTAGATGAAACCAGGTATGGTGTTAATGTTGAGATCGCACACAAAAATTTGAAAGGTGGATTTAGTCTTATTACGACGGATGAGTCAATCAGTTTGCGAGAAAGTGGAGTCAGGTATTCAGACTATGTGTCAAGCTCTGAACCGGTCTCAAAAGTGTATTTAATCGCTCGCAAAAAGGTCAAAAGACTTGAGTTAAAGCTGAAACTGAATTACTCAAGGGACCAGGATCTGTCCTTTCACTTTGGAGGGAGTTACACATGGCGATTGTGAGAACCCGGGCAATTTTGCTGAGGAGTTACCCTTTTGGTGAGAGTTCGGAGATAGCCGTCCTTTTTACGGAAAAATACGGGAAGGTCAGGCTCGCAGCTCGTGGAACAAAGAGGTTAAAATCCAGAATCAGAATAACACCTTATACGCTTTTTGAAGTCGTTTTTTACCTGAACGAGCGAAAAGATGTTTACAACCTGCGTGAGGTTTACCTCATAAAAACATACGATCATTCAACAGACATTGAGTTTCAACAGAAAGTCTCGAGGGTTTTAAATCTTATAGATGCACATCTTGAGGAGGGACCGGGCGGGGAATCCCTCTTCAATCTACTGGCTCGATTTCTGGACACTCTGGATCAGCACTGCTGCAGTGAGGCACTCGTGCTCAGTTTTGTTCTGAAATTTCTGCATCTTACTGGTCATTCACCACTTTTGAACAGGTGTGTGATGTGTGGATCTGGAAAAGATCTTCTATTTTTCTCGCCATCGCGGGGAGGTGTTGTCTGCAAGCTATGCGCTGGAAAGGTTCAAAATGACCTCATAAACTTTAATGAAGGGATAAGAAAAACCCTTGAATTTCTGCTACTGAGAAATTTTGACGCTGTATCAGGGATAAAAATCAACGAACAGGTGGTCTCCCGAATTCTTAGAGAGTATATTGAGTACCATCTGGGAGTAACACTGTGATGAAAATTATTCACATAACAACCGCATATCCGAGATATAAAGGCGATGTGATTTCTCCATGGCTTGTGAGAATGCTTGCCGGTCTGAGAAACAGAGGCCATGATGTCTCGGTTTTTACATCTTCCTACAAAGGACTGGGATTCCAGGTACAGGATGGCATCAAAGTTTACCGCTTTCGCTATGCCCCGGCAAAGTATGAAACCCTTACACATGACATGGCAGTCCCTGAAAGACTGAAACAGGGGTTAATTTACAAGCTTCTTGTTTTTCCGTACATGAAATCAGGCTCACTCCATGCGCACTTCTTTCCCTACAAACAGGATGTGATTCATGTGCACTGGCCCATACCCCATGTGCTGTTTGGATTACAGATGAAATACAGATGGAAAATTCCCATGTTGCTTTACATACACGGAGGTGAGCTGAGGTTTCTCTCAAGGCTACCGTCTGCATTAAAAAAATTTTTCGTCTATCTACTGAACAAGGCAGACTATATCACAGTCAACTCAACTTACACCAGGGGACTCGTAGAATCTTACGGTCTGAAACCTCCTGTTGAGGTTATCCCGTTTGGGAATCCGTTTTCAGAGAAAATGTATCCTTACAGAGAAAAAGGCCGAAAGATCATTCTTTTCGTTGGAAGACTTATTGAAGTAAAAGGAATTGACACCCTGCTGCGTGCATTCAAAATCGTAAAAGACAGTATCCCGGATGCTACACTCAGAATAGTTGGAGACGGTCCCCTTGCGTCTGAGCTTCGTAAGCTCTCAGATGAGCTCGGTCTCAATGTCGTTTTTACAGGATACAAGACCGGGAAAGAGCTTGAATCTGAATATCTTGGAGCCTCTTGTTTCGTTCTTCCATCAAAACCGGACAGAATAGGGCAGGTAGAGACCCTGGGCGTTGTCGCAATTGAGGCACTCTCCTATGGACTTCCAGTTATTGCTTCAAATTTAGGTGGTATTCCAGACATCGTAAAGAATGGAGAAACCGGATTACTTTTTGAGCCGGGTAATTACACAGAACTCGCAGCAAGGATAATTGAAATCCTGAAAAATCCTGAACTTGCAGAGTCACTTGTCAGGAAAGGACAGGAACATGTCAAAACCACATTCTCGTGGAATGCAATTATTGAAAAGCTTGAAAGGCTGTATTCGAGACTTATTTCAGTAAGGGATCGCCCATCTAAACTTTAATGCATAGACCCTCTCAACTGTTTTAAACCTGTCACCTGATTTCACAAGGTTTTGATTCGCCACCAGATAGATTTTTGATTTCGGCCTGAACTGATAAAAATATCTGATGCCAATCCTGAATTCGTTAAAATTCCATCTGGTCTCTCTGTAAAAAACCAGCTCGGAATTCAGGGATACAGTCATGTCCGGAGTGAAGTTATACTCTATGCGGGGTCTCAATACAGTATAAATATCCATCAGTTCGTTGTCTTCGTCAAATTCGATCCAGTAATCCATATTCAGTCCCGTCTGTATCAATCTCGTAACCGATACCTCGGACCAGAGCCCCCCAAATCCGGTCCATGCGAAAATCCCCTTCGAATAATTCCAGTTCTTCTCACCATTTACCCAGATACCAAGCTTAAACCGGGACCCACCTCCCCTGTGAAAAGAAAAATGGATATTGTAGGTCCTCTCAGTTCTATTAAACTCAGTAACTCCTCCAACTCCTCCGAAGAGTTCAAAATACAGGCCATTTCTCAACCGGATATTCTGGTAATACGAAAGAGAATACGAGGGCTTTGATTCGTCCATCAATTTCTTATAACTGCCGAAAAATCCATAAAATGTGGAGACAACGGATTTATTTTCGAAGTAAACCATTTTGAGACCAGCGAAAGATACATCGCTGCCCGGATCTGCTGCAAGGTATCCTGTGGAATCGAGAATAAGGGACCTGCCAATGTGTCTGAACTTAAAGCCCAAAAAGTAAGAGCTGTTCAAATAAAAGTAAGCTGACTGGAATCCTACACCGGATTTTAAACCTGTTATTGAGGATCCAACTAACTGATAGTAAATCTGGTTGTTTCCAAACACAAGTTTGCCGTCAAGGTCATAATTTGCTGCCGTGTATTCACCGCTCCTTGTCTTTGTAGATACGAGAACTCCTGTGGAGTAACTCGAGCCCATGATCTTGAATCTCAGCACATTCCACAGGAAGGCAGGTTCAATTGCATTACTGTCGCCCAGCATGTAAGACTTTTCACCTGTCAGGATCGATATCAAACCAAACTGATACGCCTGGGTTTTAAAAGTCAATTTTGTCCCGATATTTATAGGGACCTCCGAGCCGTCTGGTAGTTTTCTCCCGATTCTTCTCGAATAAAAGATGGTGAACGGGGAATACACCTGATTAAATTCAGACCTGTGGGGTTTGAAGACCTCCCTCGCCTCAATGAAAAACGGTCTCCTCTCCTCAAGATACCTTTCGTATTTTGAGAGATTTAAACCAAACGGATCGGCTTCAATCTGTGCAAAGTCAGGTTTATATGTAACATTCAGCATCAGGTTTGAGAGAATGTTCCACGAAAAATCAAGGCCAAATCTAATAGATGTGGATGTGTCTGAAAGATACTGATCATGCCTGATCACCCCAACAGGATAAAATTCCATGCCGTGTCCCATTCCATGGGGTACTATTCCCGCTATTTTACCAAAACTTTGGAAATCGTGTTCTTTGTTTCTCGGAGGAAGAACCCAGTAACTCATCTCGTTGAACCTCGGGATATACCTGCTCGCCTGAAACCGCCAGGTCGATACGCCCTCTGGATACCTGATGCTCCTGAACGGAATCTTTATCTCAACAACATACTTGTGGGGATAAACCCGGACTTTTGAAAACCAGTAACTATCCCAGGAATAGTTCCATCTGGCTCCATTGTCCGAAACTATCGCATCGTAGTGTTCACCTGAAGCCTTGACTTCAAAATAATATGCCTCCTGTCCTGCGCTAAAAGGGTCAAAATAAAAATGGAGTTCATCGGACTCGCCAGATAGGTTGACCTCTGGCGGATTGTTACCTGTATAGCCTATGCCGAGGATGTAAATGTTATCCCTATCCTGAATCAGCTTTACAACAGTTCTGTATTTCGAAGGTTTCCCATAGTCAGGAGAAAACTGCAGGTACCCCGAGATCGAATCCGCTGTGTTCCACACTGAATCAATTACTCCATCGAGTTCGGGTCCTTTACTGACAAACTTTATCCGAATGGTATAATTCCCTCCGGACGGATAAAGGCTCGAAACCATCAAAAATAAAAGAATTATCAGTTTTCTCACAGCTGCCTCCTTTTTTTCGTTTCAATTATTACAAATTTAGTGCGAATTGAAAAGTTTTAAGTCTTCCAGCGAGAGGCTGTGCAATAAATCCTTTTCCCATTTAGACATTTCAATTTTTGTGAATTAAAATTCAGTCAATGTTCTTCGAGGGATTTGAAGAAAAACTCAGTAAATGTGTCCACTGTGGAATGTGCCTGTCAGTTTGTCCCACCTATCGAATTTTCGGGTACGAAACGGACTCACCCCGCGGCAGAATCACACTTGTACAGGCTCTAAACAACGGAAGATTGAAGTTAAACGACGAATTTGTCGAACACATTGACAGATGTCTTGATTGCAGAGCCTGCCAGACTGCATGCCCATCTGGAGTTGAATACGGTCTTATCATAGAAGAGGCAAAAGCCTATGTTTACATGAAAAATCCCCCGAACTTCTTTGTAAAAATTCTGAAAGCTATTGTAATGAGATTCGTTATACCCAGAAGATGGGTCCTCAGAACACTCACAGCATTACTTTTTATCTATCAAAAAACCCGGTTAAACAGATTGATTAGACTTTTACTCCCTGCCAGGGTAAAAGAGCTTGAAAAAATGCTACCTCCCCTACCCTCTCCTTTGAAGTACACATATTTTTTAAAAGATAAAATCTACGAACCAATTGGCAAAAAGAGAGGCAGGGTTTACTTCTTTGCGGGATGTGTTCAGGATTCCTTTTTCCCCGGTGTCAATCAGGCTACAATCGATGTACTCAGATATAACGGTTACGAAGTCATAGTGCCATCAAAGCAGACCTGCTGCGGAGCTGTTCACATGCACGGTGGCGATCCTGAATATGCAAAGGTGGTCGCACGCAAGAACATGGAGGCTTTCAAAGAAAATATTCCCATTATTGTCAATGCTGCTGGCTGTGGAGCTTTTCTCAAAGAGTACAACAGACTATTCGGTGAAGAAGAGACAACTGCGTGGAGGAAAAGGATTAAAGATGTTAATGAATTCCTCAGTGAAAATGGATTTGTTAAACCACAAAAGGAGATCAAGCTGAAAATAACTTATCAGGATCCATGTCATCTTGCCCACGCTCAGGGAATTCGTAAACAACCGAGAGAAATACTGAGATCAATACCGGGAATTGAATTAAGGGAAATGAAACATCCTGATTCCTGCTGTGGGAGTGCCGGAATTTACAACATAGTTCATCACGATATTTCCATGAAAATACTTAAAGATAAGCTCGATGACATCAGGTCAACCGGTGCTGATTTCGTCGTGACAGCAAATACAGGATGCCAGATTCAGTTGACTTATGGTACCGGTAAACGAGTATTCCATGTGATGGAGCTCCTTGCCGACGCTTACAAAAATGGCAAACCATGAAAATTATTCTGTTCTTTCTCCTTGCCTGTTTGAACTGCCATCGGGGCATTGAGAAGATCAGTGATAATCACAACTTTACCTGCTCTACATGTCATAACGGGAACCCGGCGGCAGAAACAGTCTCTTTAGCTCACTCAGGTCTTATCAGAAATCCATCGGCACCTGCCTATGTTGATGATAAATGTGGACGATGCCACAAAAAAGAGATTAAAAATGTGAGAAAGTCACTCCACTCCACACAGGCAAAGGTAATCGCTGTTACGAGATTCCTCTTCGGCGCCCAGAAAACCCCGGACTTTATCTATGGAGCATCAGATAAAGGCGGCTTCAAACTCTTACCAGAACCCCCTCCACACCCTGAGACCCCATCCGAAATAGTTGACGACCTGCTCAGGAGAAAGTGCTTGAGATGTCACATAAATACAGAAGGAATCCGCTCACAGGGCTTTTACAGAGCATCAGGCTGCGCCGCCTGTCATGTCGTTTACGATAACGATGGAATTTATAAGGGGAACGACATATCCCTGAGACACAAGCGAGGATACCCCGCCTTTCATAGATTTGTAAAAAATATTCCCGATGTCCAGTGCATGCACTGTCACAATGGAAACAGGGTTGGCGCAGATTATCATGGATACTTTGAACACGACTACGACAGGGCATTCAGATCTCCTTATCCTGAAAAAATCATATATGGCATCGATTTTCATTATCTCAAAAAGGATCTCCATGCGGAGAGGGGCCTGACCTGTATAGACTGTCACCGCGGGATCATGAATGACGAAAGTGTAACTTGTGAATCCTGTCACGGCGGGTTCAACACCCATCCTGATAGTAGATTTGTTAATCAAAATGTTATGTTTACAGTATCCGGGGAAAAATTGAAAGTGCCGGCTTTCAGGAAGGACATCGATGGACACGATGAAAATCACAGAAATGTTGAATGCTCGCTCTGTCATGCGTCCTGGGCTTACGGAGATTACGGTCTTCATCTCGTACGGATTGATATTCCCGACTATTACCCCTGGAGGAGACTTATCCTTCAGGGAGATCCGATTGTAACAGAGTTTCTCAGTAAACAGTTATCAAAACCTTTTGAAAAATGGGACATGCCGGTCATGAAAGACTTCATCGACGGATCTCTTAAAAGGGGACTCTGGCTGATGGGCTGGAGCCTTCGAAGGTGGGAGATAATCCCAATGGGTGTTAATAAAAATGGAAAATTTTCCGCATTCAGGCCCATGTACCAGATATTTGTATCCTATGTGGACAGCGAAGGATATGTCATAATGGACAGCGAGATACCCATCAGAGGAGATGGAAAAGTCTGGGGCTCAGTCCCTTTTACTCCTCACACAACCGGAAGGGGAAGAGCATGCTTCTCCTGCCACGGATCTGCAGAATCACTGGGCCTCGGCTACAGATTATACATTAGAGGTAAACCTGAAGTTGTGGTGGATAGTTTAACCATTCTTCCACCGGCCATATTTCCCGACTCAAGACTTTTGAACAGGGAAGAGATAGAAAAATTGCTAAAACCCAGATCAAATGTGTATTTTCAGGACTGACAGACTCTTAACTTACTGAAAATTTCGTCTGACCCATCCGTGAACAGAAATTATGCCGCAGAATTGAATAAACAATTTGCAAGCTTACTCTACAAGAAAGTTGACATAAGGGATACCCTCTGTTAAATTATAGACCTGACAGAGGGCCCCATCGTCTAATGGCTAGGACACCGCTCTTTCAAGGCGGCGGCGGGGGTTCGAATCCCCCTGGGGCCACTTTTTAATTTAACACCATTATCCTCCTCATCTTCCCCGAAACTTTCAAAAAGTAGATCCCGGATTTTAACCTGGATATGGAAATCTCGTTTAAACCGGGATGAAGATCCACTTTCATAATTCTCCTTCCAGCACAATTGTAAACCTCCATACTCTCATCACCTTTTGCCCTGACACTGAGAAACAACTTCCCGCTCACCACATTACCGGAGAAAAGATACTCTTGCCCGAGTTCCTCTTCAGCAACTCCCACAGGCTCAATCGGAATAAGTGAAAAATAGGCAAAATCGTCAATATACCATCCAGGGGCAGTATTGTATCTTCCCGACTTAAACCTCATTCGAATGTACACCGTATCACCTGCATTTACACTATCAATCCTGAACACAGCATCAACCCAGCCACCAGAGCTACCTGTGTACCCGTCGTCGCCGAGAGGAAAAACATAACTCGAATATCCCGCTTCAGGGTAAACAACAAACCAGCTGGAGTCAGAGTTTATGCTTATCGAGACATTTCCACCGTCCATTCTTCTTTCAGTTTCAAACCAGTGAAAGAACCCAAAGGCTGCAAAAGACCCTGTAGCAATAAATCTTCCTATCAACTGATAATCAGCTCTGTTAGCATAATTCCCATTCAGAACTGTTCCCCAGAGCTTTACACCTGAATGGGCTGTCGAAGGCCCTACTGTCGCAATTCCCCACTCCCAGCCATTATCAGACATAAAGTTTCCTCCATCAGCCTCAAAGTCCAAAAGAGAATCCGGGACGAGGTAACTCCACCTTATGGTGTCGTTATCGTAATTCGTGTCTCCTGGCGTTGTTGAGTAAACTTTCACTTCATAAAATCCGGCGTTCAAATTCACATAATTACTGAATTCCACCGTATCAATCGAATATGGAGGAAAATCTGTTAATGTCCGAGTATCAGAGAAAACTATCGAATCGTCAGGAAACTTCTTTATCATCAGCTGAACTGTGGTTGTTACTGTATCCGTACTTCCATTGAGAACTTCCACACCTATGACCATGTTAGAGCCTAACTGCATTATTGAACTGTCGGGATAAACAAACAATGTGGGTGAAACATCAATAATGTGAATGTCAGCAGGCCTATAAAATATCACAGTAAGGCTATCATGTGGCTCGAACGGACTCCCGTTGTAAACATAAGGTAAATAATACCCATTTTCCCCTGTGCCTCCCTGAATACCGATTGTCGAAGAATTCCTCGGGACACCGAGATTGAGATAGCTGAACGCAATATTTCCATTTCTGTAAAGTATCACTTCGAATGTGTAGGGTCCACCACTTCCATAATGCGGAACATTGTTCCACTGTATCACAAAGGCATCCTGTGTTGTAAAGGTCAAAATAGCACCACCCGTTGCTGGATTCAGATCGTCCCAGAATGGCGCTATCAGGTTATTCATTGATGTAACTGGCATGGAGACATTCGTTGCAGCCCTTGTATTTGTCGAAGTCAAATATCCGTTGGAAACCACATAAATCTGTCTGAGTGTTGAGTTGTAAAAAGGAAAGGGAAACGGAAGAGACACAAGGGCGTTATCGTCATCTGCAAGATGAAGAGTTTCAGCATCAGTGGGCTCTACCCACAAAAAACCGGGACCCGAAGCAGTATCAGAATCCAGAAAATAGTATCCAAAGCTATCACTTCCGAAGTGCCCCTGGCTTATCAGGAGAGAGCAAACCAGAAACAGATTGATCATAACCTATCCTCCTTTTTGCGGGATTATACCATCAGACATGAGCAACAATCAAACACTGCAGGGAAATATGACGAGTTTGTCATGGTATAATTATTTGCAAACACTTCAAATTTCGAGGTTCAAACGATTATCTATCCAAAAAATTTGCATATTTAATTATAAGAAAAAATTCTTGACCTCACCATAGCGCAATAATATAATTTGGTCGTAAACTCTTTGAAAAGGAGGAGCCATGGGAGCAAAAAGAAACCCATTTGAAATTGCCCAGGAGCAGCTGGATAGGGCGGCAGAGATCCTGAACCTTGATCATGCTGCCCACATGTTGCTTAGAAAACCCAAAAGAGAACTACATGTGCTGATACCAGTGGAAATGGACGATGGAACCGTAAAAGTTTTCGAAGGTTTCAGAGTCCAGTACAACGACGCCAGGGGTCCTACAAAGGGTGGTATTAGATGGCATCCCGACGAGACCATTGACACGGTCAGGGCTCTCGCAGCCTGGATGACCTGGAAAACCGCCGTCGTTGACATCCCTTATGGCGGCGGTAAGGGAGGGATCGTTTGTAACCCCAAAGAAATGTCCCCCGCAGAAAAAGAAAAACTCGCAAGAGGGTACATCAGGGCTCTCGGTAACTTCATTGGCCCGGAAAAGGACATCCCTGCCCCTGATGTTTACACTGATCCCCAGATCATGGCATGGATGATGGATGAATTCTCCACTCTCAGAGGCTACTACTCGCCGGGAGTAATCACAGGAAAACCCATCCCCATAGGTGGATCCCTTGGTAGAGGTGATGCCACGGCAAGAGGCGGTATGTATGTCCTTAGAGAAGCTGCCAGGGTCCTTGGTGTTGATCTTTCCAAAGCCACTGTCGCTATTCAGGGATACGGTAACGCCGGTCAGTACGCTCATCAGCTCGTGGTTGACATGTTCGGCGCAAAAGTCGTTGCTGTCAGCGACTCCAAAGGTGGAATCTACAGTGAAAAGGGCCTTAAATTCGAAGAGACTGTAAAATTCAAGAGAGACAATGGCACCGTCGTAGGATTCCCCGACACAAAGGAGATCACAAATGAGGAGCTCCTCGAACTGGATGTAGATGTCCTGATTCCTGCAGCACTTGAAGATGTGATAACAGAAGAGAATGCCCCCAGAATAAAGGCAAAAATTATCCTTGAGCTCGCAAATGGTCCAACAACTCCTGAGGCTGACATAATCCTCCACAACAACGGGAAGTTTGTGTTACCTGACTTCCTGGCAAATGCAGGTGGCGTAACTGTATCTTACTTTGAATGGGTGCAGAATATAACCGGATATTACTGGACACTTGAGGAAGTTCATGAGAGACTGGACAGGAAGATGACAAAGGCATTCCATGATGTTTACGAAGCGTACAAAGCCAAGAATGTGGATCCAAGGACAGCGGCCTACCTCGTTTCAGTTGCGAGAGTCGCAGAGGCAATGAAACTTCGCGGATGGATTAAGAAGGTTTATAAATAGAAAATTTTTGAAAAATCGGGGGCGGGGCGGAGGGCCTTTGGCCCTCCGCCCCGCCCCTTTTTTCATCTGTCCTTGAAAGATTAACTCACCGTAATTATAATTTTTACAAGCAATTAAGGAGGTATTGAGATGAAGAATTACTTAAAGCTTGTCATAATGATTTTCATCCTCACCGGTCTCGCTCACTCCGGAGAAAAAACCTTCAAGTACGTGGGTGTAAAGGCTTGTAAATCCTGCCACGCCTCAAAACGCCGCGGAAACCAGTACGGCATCTGGCTCAAAGTTCCCCATCACGACGCTTACAAGGTCCTCGCTACTGATAAAGCCAAAGAAACTGCCAAAAAGATGGGGGTTACAGGGGATCCTCAGAAATCTCCCAAATGTTTGAAATGCCATACAACTGCCTATGGCGTTGACAAAAGTCTCATCGCATCCACATTTAAGATCGAAGACGGTGTTCAGTGTGAAGCATGCCATGGTCCAGGATCCGCTTACAAAAAATTCTCCGTTATGAAGAAGATTTATCAGGGAAAATTAAATCCTGCCGATTATGGTCTTAATCCCAAACCCGATGAAAAGACCTGTAAAAAGTGTCACAACGAGGAATGTGCTAACTACAAGACATTCAAGTTTGAAGAGTATTACGAGAAGATAGCTCACCCAATACCAAAGAAGTGAAAAAATGAACGAGGGCGGAGCGCCTTCGGCGCTCCGCCCTTTTTATTAAACCACATCACTCCTCCACTGCTCCACCCTCTTCCATAACTGACCTGGCTACAAAAATCGGTGATTTCGTTCTCAATGCAATAGCTATTGAATCCGAAGGTCTGGCATCTATGCTTATAACCGACGAATTGAGCTTGAAAATTAAACGGGCAAAGTATGTATTGTCTCTTAAATCATTTATTACCACCTTTTCCAGCTTGGCGCCAAATCCGTCGATTATCAGTTTGATAAGATCATGTGTAAGAGGTCTCTCGGTGGCAATCTCTTCAAGCGCATAGGCAATGGAAATAGCCTCTGCCTGACCGATCCAGATGGGAAGGATCCTTTTGCCATTTTTCTCCTTCAACACCACAACCGGTGCCTTTACCGATTCGTCAAGGAGTATTTGATAAACTTCAACTTCTATTAACTCATTCATGACTATCACCCGAATGTAAAATTAAACCACCGTGATAAACATTGCAAGTACCCAATAGTACCAGATCCATCGCGCATATTGCTTTCTTAATTTTTAGTATTTCACCTCATACAGCAACACCGGAATTTCAATTCTTGCGTAAATGCTGGGAGACAAGCTGAAACACAGAAAGATGCAAATAACTCCTCCTGCAGCCTGGGTGGATCGTTGGAATTGCAGAAAAACTTCCGCAACAAAGAAGTCACTAACTCCTCATAACATCTAAGAGGTCCGGGGTAAAATTAAGGAGGGAACCGAAAGCTCAAACTCTTGATACACCCGTGAAATAGAAAAAGTCCTGATATAGACAGTCTGATGAATTTTGCATTTTCCAACAGACCCACTACATTGCTCATTTGCCCGCCATACCACATGAGGGTATAAATCGGTTTAATTGACGGGTTTATATGTATACTTTTATAATTCATGCGATGATAAAAGCGGATGTGCTGAGAAAAGCAAGACAGTATGAAACCAAGGGGAATTATTCTGCTGCCATTGAAGAATACTACAAGGTTATAAAAGAAAACCCCAACGATGCCAATATCTACAACATGATCGGGGACCTGTATGTAAAAATTGGTGCCCCTGACGAAGCATTGAAAAGTTATGCAGAAGCTGCGAGAATTTATGAAAGTCAGGAACTCTACGAGTATGCAATAGCGATCCTGAAAAAGGCTAAAAGAGTAATGCCTCAGGATCGCTATACCTATTTTAAACTTGCTGACCTTTACCTAAAACTCGATCAGGTACGAGAATCCCAGGAGATCATTCGCGAATATCTCGAAAAAGTCAGTAAAGGTGAGATATTCATCAATACTGAACAACTTTACCATGACCTCGAATATATTCTGAAAAATTTCTCTCTCGACGAGCACATGCTCGATCTCATGGGGAAGATCGCAGACAGTAAACTTTCTCAGGAGCAGAGTTACTACGAAAAAATCATCGTTTCTATTGCTGAGAAATTTGAGCAGCTTGGCCTGCTCGAAAAGGCAAGGGAATACTATTTAAAGATTCCAAAAGACAGCCCATTTTATAAAAAAATTAAAGTTAAACTCGCGGTCTCCTCTCAGGTTGACCGGGAAACTTTGAATGAAGCCATCAAAGAACTCAAGCAGAGGATCGTTGATGCCACCGCCACAATTGAGGATTACAAAGAGTTGATAACCCTCCTTGAAAAAAAGGGGGATGACGAGGAAATCTCCAAATACTACACTGACCTTGCGGAGATCTATTATCGTAACGGTGATCTAAAAAATGCTTTTGAAACTCTTATTCTGGCATTAAACAAAAACCCGCAGAACAATCAGGCACTGAAACTAATTGCCACAATCATCCACGAACACCCTGAATTCCAATCGGGTGAGTACGCAAGGTATCTCGTTGATCTGGCTCAAAGGTACCTCGAGCTGGGGAAAATCGATGAAGCCATAAAATACCTGAGAATGGCTGCAGAAGCCGGTTATGATACTGAATCAATTACAAATTACATCAGGATCCTTGAAGAATACAAAACTTTACTGAGTCTGAAATTCAGGGGTCTTCCTCTCGTAAAGAGGATAAAAAAGCTTGTGGGAGACGATCCAATCACCGGCTTTATAAATCCCTGCAAATTTTATGCAATAGTCAACGAAGAGATGGCAAAAGCTGTCAGGAGGGAGGAAACTCTCACATTTGCTATTCTCAACATCTCGGACTTCAAAGGTTTCATCGAAACATACGGGGAGGAGATGGCTAACAATGTGTTAAACACGATTGCCATTGAAATCAAAAACAAATTCGCAGATGAGATCGCCCGTGGCTCATTCTTACCGACGAGACTTTATGACGACATTTTCCTGTTCATGTACAGGGGACCCTGTTTTAAACTCAAAAAATCACTTGAAGAGCTGGTTGAAATTATCGAAAAGAAAGAGAGTCTGCTTGGAGACTACTACGAGCTGAGATTTGAAGCCGGACTCGTTGAATTTCCTTACGATGCAACGGATTTTCAGGATATTCTCAAAAGACTTGAGTTTATTTTAACAGAGATCAGCCTTCGAGCTACTGCTGCACAAAAAGATGTATCCTCCAGAGTTCTTTGTCTCTCCCACCTTTCAAAGGAAAAGAAGGATTTCAGAATTCCGGACTTTGTTAACAGAGAAAAAGAGCTGGATAAGTTACTCGAAGTCTATGAGACTGTTTCAGGAAAAGGTGTTGAAAAAGTCCTCTTCATCAGGGGACCCGTTGGAATTGGAAAAACAACCCTGCTCGAAGAGTTTATCAAAAGAATAGAGGGAGACAAGAACATCTGGATTTTCAAAACGAGCCTCTCGTCAGCCCAGACAATTTCAGTTGGCAGTGCAATCTCTAACCTGATAAGGGATTTTATCGAAAATCCAACCAATCTCGAGCTCGTTAGCAGTATAGACGAGGTTCCACCTGTGATAGCTGAAAACATACCCCAGCTCGGTCACGGTGTAGAAATACAGGAAGATCTTGACGAAGATGAAAGAAAGCTACGGCTTATTAGCTGGCTTGAAAAACTCGTTGAAATGTTTGTGGAAACGGGGACGATGCTCATCGCAATCGACGATCTCGAATACATAGATGACCTATCCTACTCGGTTCTGCTCCACTTAATGGCAAACTACAAGTGGGCAAGAATTATGTTTATCGGCACATACTCCAACGAGTCACTGTCTGAAAAGGAAAAAGTCGAGAGCACGCTCGGCTACTTTGAGAAATCCAACCTGCTGGAACTCATTGATCTTAAACCTTTCACACCCGAAAAAGTGCGGGAGTACATTGAAGAATTTCTACTTACATCAAGCATTCCAGAGGGACTTGTGGAATTTGTTGTGAAAGAGACATCCGGAATTCCCCTCTTCATGAAGGAGCTTCTCAAGTCTCTGATTGAGGGTGGAGAACTTGTAAAACGGGACGGAAAATGGTACTGGGAGGGGAGAGGAAATGTTAAATTCACACCGGAAATCGAAAAGATTTTCGAAAGGAAGATAAAAAAGATCAGCGACGATATCCTGTATATCCTTGGCGTTGCATCTTCTCTCGGAAGCATCTTTTCGTCGAAAGATGTTTTTAAGGTTATCTCCAAAAACGAGATTTTCAAATTCAGTGGCGAGGATCTCGAGCAGTATATAAAGAAAAATCTTGAACTTGCCGAGCAGAACGGTTTCATACGCAAAATTAAGGTCGGTGAAGATGGTGAGGTTTACTATCAGTTTTTAAACGAAAGCATCAGGAATTTTGTTCAGAAAAAACTCCTTGAGAAACAGACAGAGGAATCGTTAAACCAGCTCTATAAAACATCTGCCGCTGTTCTTGAGGAAAAGATGCTTTATGGAGAGAAAGACCTCCTGCCTGAAGTGGCAAGCAACTATATGAGGGCTGGAATGTACGACAAGGCTCTCTACTACTTGATTTCAGCCGGTCAGTGGGCTGAAGTTAATGGAGCCATAAAGGATGCCCTGAATTTCTACGATATGGCTTTGAAAGCTTTCTTGAAATTAAAAGAGGTACAGGCACTAAAACCGGTTCACGAGTCAATTTACATCCGTATTCTTGAAAATCGGGCAAGGATCAAGATGCTCCTTGCAAGGTTCCCGGAGGCAGAGAGAGAGGTTAAAGAAATCCTCTCAATGAAGGTTGATGAGAAAGAGAAGCCAAGATTTATCAACTTACTCGGTGAAATCAAGTACTCATCAGGTAATCTCTCAGAGGCACAGAGGATTTTTGACCATGCAATAATTGAGGCACAAAAGACAAAAAATATACTTGAGGAAGGCAGAGCGCATCTCTTTAAGGCAAAAATTCTAATTGATAAGGGGATTCTTAGCGCTGCTGCTGATGAGATAAAAAAGGCGACCCAGCTCCTTACATCAGCACACGCTTATGATGAACTTATCAATATCTATCTTATCACGGGCATTTTTTACCTCCATCTTGCTAAACTCGGAAAGGCTGAGAAATATTTCCTTGAAAGCTACAAAATATCAAAAAGTCGGGGCAGAGTGAGGCAGAAACTGCTCTCAATCCTCTACGGAGCCAAGATAAAAAGACTCAGCGGCGACCTCGATGTTGCCTCTGCAATGTTATCACAGGCTTATGACGATGCCAAAAAACTGCTTGACCCATCACTCATTGGTCAGATCCTGAAAGAAGAAGCCATGATTTATCTCTTCCGTGGCGACATAAAAAATGCTATCGTGAAACTTGAAAATGCACAATCTAAACTCGCAAACTCGCCATTCTCACTGCATTACATTGAAGTCAATCTATACACCGCTCTCATTTACATCATCGGAGGCTCCTATTCAAGAGCGTTGAAAACCATGAGCAAAATTCAGGAGCATCTGGTGAGGTGTGAAAGTTTATCAATAAAGCTGAAAGCCTACGCAATCAAAGCGCTTCTGGATCATCTGTCACTGAACACAATAGAGGCTATAAAGCTGATAGATGGACTTCTGATCCCCGCACACCGCAAATCTCAGATTGCAAGGGAGCCAGCCCCTTTTATTTTCCACATTATCACAACGATCTTTACTGATCTCGAAGGGTATAGCACAAATCTTGAAATTCAGAAACTCGCATCGAAGTTCGTTGAAAGCATCCCTATCTGCAACTGTGTTTACAAACTCCTTATAGGAATTAACAAACTTTTTCATGAGGACTCAGAATCTATCGACGACAAGGAAATATATCTCAAATACAAGTCCCTGATTCAGAATCTTGCCTTTCCAAAGATCTTTTATCTTGAGTATTCCGCACTTCTGAGTTACAGAACAGGTGATATTGAAACCTGCACGAAGAAGTATCAGAGTCTCATCGAATTTACGAAAAACAATGGATACTTCTTTTACGCAGAGAGGGCATTGCTTAATCTTGGTAAATGTCTTTTCAAGTCCGGTAAGCTCGTTGAGTCATTAAACGCATTTCAGGATGTTCTTGCCCTGTTAAAAGTTTCCAACTCCATCTTTTTTGAACTTACTGCATATTATTACATCATCAAAATATACCTCACACTTGGACGGGATCGGGAGCTCGATGAAGTACTTGAACATTACACGGGCATAGTTCAGATCTTTGAAGACAAGTTGCGTAAGGTGGAATATCCCGAGAGATACATTGAAAAAGCGCCTCTCCTCAAGGATATTCTCGATCTTAAGGACATCCTCTCCCGCCGGCAGGTCTAACCCTCTATTTTCCCTATCATTTCAGCGGCTTTCTTTAAAATCTTTCTATCAGATGGATACTTAACGATTTTTATTGCTTCGTCAATGTCAAACCAGCGGGCATCATCAACTTCAAAATCGTGTTGAGATGGATCGCCCCCCTTATACCTCAGCAGGTAGTAATAAACTGTTTTGTGCCTCTTAACCTTCTCCCCCGTCTCATCAGGCCAGACATACCAGTATTGAACACTATCAATGAAATCCACAATTTCTCCCTCTACTCCACCCTCTTCCCTTACCTCTCTAATTGCAGTCTCTTCTTTACTTTCCCCCTTGTTTATCAAACCCTTGGGGATAGTCCACACCTCTCCACCTTTTACAGCCACGAGAAGAACCTGAATTTTGTTGTCCGGTGTTTTTCTGTAAACCACCCCACCGGCAGAGTATTCAAATTTTACCTTACTCTTTTTGTTCATTTTTCTTGACCATCCTGAAATTTGATGTGGTTTTTACTCTCCCATCCTCCGGGTCAAAGTAATACTTTCCACCGTAAGGCTCTCTTGGAATACTTCTGATAATTCCAGCTCTTACCAGGTCTTCAAGACTGCCGGGTAATCTCCCTGTTCTTGTCCTGTATATTTCAACTGCCTTTGTGAGATAAAGGATGTCTTCAAATGCCTTGATTCTTCTCGCGAGGGATTTTTTCAACTCAAGATTATCTGTGCTGTTGTACATGGTTCTGAGAAAGGCGATGGCATGCCTTAAATCACCAGCCTGATACCTGAGACGAGCTGCAAGCTTTGGAAGGTACTCAGGAGATCCGGGCAGCTTACTCGCAATCTCCAGATACTCTGCAGCCTTCAGATAATCGTGCTTGTAATAATAGTAGTTAAAACCGAGCAAAAAAGGAATACGCCACTCATTTTTCAGGTATTTCAATCCCTTCAAAAGGAATTTGTTCGCCTGATCCACACGATCAGCCTCCAGGGGCAGGATAATCCCCGCAAAATAGTAGGGGATAAAGAAGTAGGGATCCAGTTCGGTTACGACTTCAATCGTTTTTTCAATATAATCCCAGTCCGCAGGTTCAGCCTTTTTTCTGAACTTTGGGTCCCCGTAGAAAAGGGTTACTTTCATCCAGAAGAAGTCAGCGAGTACCATCCTGTACTCAAGGGAAATAGTCTTCAAAAGACCGGGCTTTGGCACATACTTTATACCTTCGAGTGGTCTCCTGTTCCTGTATAGCTCCCCAAGCTTCTCCAGAGAGAAAACAACGATAAGAAGTGAAACAAGTCCAGCAGTGAGGACTTTTTTCACTTAAACTCCCTCCGATCAAAACTAACAACTGCAATGAGGATCACAATCACTATGTAAAACAATGCGTAAAGGGTCCCATAGATGAACTTGGTGGCCGGGATCGGGAGTTTGTGAACTATTTCCATCTTAATATCCAGGTACCCGAGTCTCGGGAATATCCCAAAAAGAATGTTCAAAAGTGCCTTGAAAATACCTGATTGTTTCATCAGATACGCATTTATGATGGATGTTGACTGTCCGATAATGTAAAAGGATAGGGCAGAAAATGCCGCAACCTGAGGAGTTGCAAAACTTGAAAATAGGACCGTCACAGCTGCTATCATTGAAAGCTCAAGAAATGTCATGTAAACAGCTTTGAATAGATGAAGCTCAAAACTCCCTACATAAAAGAAAAATAGTACGGACAGTGTAACAATCATCAGCAAAAGGTGTGTGAAAATAAGCAAAATCAGACCAAAATATTTCCCGATAATAAACTCTTTCCTCGATACGGGCTTTGAGAGAATCACATAGATGGTTCGCCTGTCAATCTCTTTGTATATCAGCTCCATTCCCACATAGAGTGTTACCACAAGACCAAAGAGAACCGTAAAAGTTAATCCCACATCCTCCACGATCTTCTTTCGTTCCGAAAACGACATCTCACTCATTACGAGCGCCGAAAGAAGCATCAAAACAGCAAATACTGCAACACTTAAAAATTGCTTACTCCTCACACCTTCTTTAAATGTTCCAAAAGCAAGAGTCTTAATCCGCTTCATACCCTTCCTCTCTTTTTACTTTTTCAACCTCCTCAA
Source organism: uncultured bacterium (assembly GCA_964571845.1). Lineage (GTDB taxonomy): Bacteria > Hydrothermota > Hydrothermia > B15-G9 > WFZT01 > WFZT01. The sequence continues at coordinate 21,987 of CAZNDM010000084.1, forward strand.
GAAAGACCTCTTCAAGTGTCTTTTTTGCTCTCTCGATCTCAAGGATCTCAAGATTTGCGTTTTTTTTCACAATATCAATGACCATGTACATAGTATCACTATCAACATGATTAAGCACCAATTTATCGCCTGTTTTCTCCGGTTTCAATTTCTCAAGCTGCGGGATAGAAGCCCCCCTGAGAACGATTCTGAACCTGTCACTATCTGCCTCCAGAATTTTCTGTATGTTTCCGCTCTTTCTTAACTTACCTTTGATTATAATTCCTACCTTCGTACACACAGACTCAACATCGTTCAAGATATGGGTGCTGAAGAACACGGTTTTACCGCGTTCCCCCAAGGTTTTTATAAGATCAAGCACCATTTTCCTTCCAATTGGATCAAGACCCGATGTGGGCTCGTCGAGAATAACAAGCTCCGGATCATTTATGAGAGCCTGAGCAAGTCCAATCCTCTGAAGCATACCTTTGGAAAACTTTTTTAATCTCGTCTTCCTAAAACCTGAAAGTCCAACAAAATCAAGGAGTTCACTGATCTTGTTCTTTGCCTCCCCTGCAGGGATTCCGTAAAGATCTGCATTAAGCTTTAGAAACTCCTCAGCTGTTAAATAGTCGTAGAAATAAGGATTTTCAGGAAGAAAACCGACTTTTGCCCGTACATTTGGATCGTCAACCGGCTCTCCAAAGAGAAAGGCTTTACCAGATGTCGGGAAAATAAGGTTCATTAAAACCTTGATCGTCGTGCTTTTACCCGCACCGTTGGGACCAAGAAAGCCGTAGATTTCACCCCTCTCAACTTCAAGGTTCAGATCTCTCACTGCCTCTATTTTCCTTTTCTTGCCAAGACCTCCCATGTAGTATGTCTTTACCAGGTTTTCTGTCCTTATCACCAGGTTCATGGCATGTGACTCCCTGTCTCTTTCAATATTCTTTGTACAATTTCATCCTTTTCAATCGGTTTGTCAGTTTTGAGCAATTTCTTTACCTTATCGATGTTAAATCCTGCAATTTCAAAGGCCTTTTTCAGGATGGCGTACTTCAAAGTGTAAGTCCACTTTTCTATTTCGTCGTAGGAAAGACTTTCATAGTCGAGCGAGACGATGAAGTTTGAGAGGAAATCCTGAAAAAGTGAATAGTTTCCACTCTTAACAAACTGGACGATCTCACCCGGCAGATTTGACAATCCGATAACCCTGTTGGTTGGCGAGATGGTGGCAACAGTGCTCTTTATCTTTAGTTCAAGCTCCACAACATTTCCGGGCCATGGATAAGCGAGCAGAGTTCTATAAGCCTCTTCTGCCAGTCCCACCTTGATTTTGCGCGCTCTTTCTTCTTTTCTCAGAAAATGTTCGATCAAAAGGGCGATTTCCTCCTTCATCCTTTTTCTGAGCGGTGGAATTGAGAGATAACCTCCTGAAAGATACTGGAAGAGTTCGGGAAGAAAATCCCTTGCCCTTAACCTATCAAAAATATCAGGTGTGGCTGTGCTGATGAATCTTGCTGAATTCTCCTTGATGAGCCCGAGAATGTATATCTGCTCACCCCGTGGCAACTCTTCTATACCATCAAGGACAACTACGAAATTGGGCTTCTCTTCCTGTTCGTAACCAACTTTTACCTTTTCTTCTTCGACTTCGGACAGAATGTTCCAGTGGCCAGGTGGAACTTTTATCACTTCTTTATCACCAGGGATATGATCCACGATGTAGTCCGCCAGTGCACTTCTGCCTGTGCCTGCCTCGCCGACAACCATTATGTTTAATCCCGGACTTTTGGCATAGGCTATAGCCTTGCGTATCACATCCACCATAACAGGTGAATAGGCGATGATTTTTCTTTTCACCAGTCGTCTGCTTCGATGCGGGAGATCGAAAATTCCATTGTAAAATTCCATCAATTCGGGTCTGACATCCCTCACTTTCCTTTCAATTCTGCGGATTTCGGAGGTCAGTTCTTCGGTCCCTTCAGCCCTGTGTAGAAAATCAACTATCACTCCGCTTTCAATCAGCCTGGCTGCCCTCTCTGCATCAGTTGTTGCTGAGATCATAACTACCGGCGACCTGAATTTTATCTTTCCGTCAAGGAGTAACTCATCGAGAGGTGTACCTTTAAAACTCCTGTTCATCAATACGAGGGCATACTTCCTTCGGGATTTTTTTCTTAAATCCTTGAGGTCCTCTGCTGATTCCACTTCATAGCCAAGAGACTTGAGGGCAGCGCCATAGGTGCTCAAAATAACCGGATCTTCTTCAATAATGAGAACTTTTTTCATGCCCAAAAGTATTTTGGGAAACACCTGATTGCGTCAAGCTCCCGCCGCAGGTCTTCTTTTTCTACCAAATATTAGATTGTCCAAAAATCCTTCGGGAAGAAAAAAAATACGAAAGTTTTTATCTGCGAAGTGAAAAGGATGTGATCACTGGTAATGCATTTTAAAAACATCCCCGGTCAAATTCCACCCACTCCGTGAAGCTTTCTCCTATCTTACCTGTGAGGCTGCTGGAAAAAATATTTTTACCGGTGATCATTTTCCCTTTCACTTTGCAGGAAAATCTCTTTATCTCCTGCTTGCGAAATGTCATTTCGTGGGAGAGATTACACCCGGCTTTCCCTCGCTATATGAGAGGGATCACTTTCAATCTCTTCTCTTGATTGCAGGAGGAGATCATCAACCGTCTTCCCTCCGTGTAGCAGGAGAGTTCATCTACAATCCCTCTTCCCACGAAGTGAGAAGGTCCACCCACAATCTCCTCTCACACTTTGTGAAGAAGGTCACTTCCAAACTCCCCTCCCACGAAGTGGGGGTCACAACAAAACTCCCCTCCCGCTCTGCGGAAGAGGTCACTTCCAAACTCCCCTCTCGTTTTGTGGGAGGGGGCACCACTACCCCCCCTCCCGCTTGCGGGAGGGGATTAAGGGGAGGGCAATAACAGCACCACCCGCTCCCCTCCTGTCAAATCTGCCCTTTCTGCCCCCTCCTTTATCCTCCCCCACTGTGCTTACGCACTGCGGGGGAGGGGTTTGAAGATGGTCTCTCCGCGAAGCGGAGAAAAGGGTTGTCGAGTGCCCTTCAACACTTTGCAAAGCAACATCTGAAAAGGCTGACTTACCAACCTCTTCTCTCGTCTGCCGAAGAAATCACCACATCCTCCCCTCCCATCGAGCGGGAGAATTCACTCACATTCCTCCATCCCACGAAGTGGGAGGGGTCACCCACCGTCTCCCCTCCTGCTTTGCGGGAGGGGTCACTTCCAAACTCCCCTCCCACAGAGTGGGAGGGGATCAAGGGTAGGGCGAAAAGAACCTAATCCGCTCTTTCCCGTCAAATTTGCTCTTTCTGCCCCCTCCTCAATCCTCCCCCACGCCCCTTTGCGGCGTGGGGGAGGGGTTTGTATTCCATAGCGTCAGAAGAAACTCACTTACATCCTCTTGTCTGTGGCAGACGAAGGTTATTTACAACTGTCCACCAGTGGTGTGCTATCCACTACCCTACCCACTTGTGGATGTCTCTTTTCTTCATCCTGCCATGAACTTTTCTTCATCCTGCCATGAAATAGAAGTAAAATTCACAATCTCCCCTCCCGCATTGCGGGAGTTCACAACCAACTCCCCTCCCGCTCTGCGGGAGGGGATCAAGGGGAGGGCAACAAAAGCCTAACCCGCTCTTTCCCATCAAATTTGCTCTTTCTACCCCCTCCTCAATCCTCCCCCACTGTGCTTACGCACTGCGGGG